>DATBBS010000502.1:0-6165 GCA_036270895.1 Xanthobacteraceae bacterium | reverse complement strand
TCGTCTCCGCGATGCGCTGCGCCAAACGCACCTGCGGGCTCGTCAGCGCGAGCGCGTCGAAGGGCGCATCCCATCCCTCGATCTCGCGGCGCTCCTGCGGGCGCATGAGCGGCCATATCTCGACCAGGCCCGGCGCGGCGTCGGGGAGCGAGCGATGTTCGGCGATCCCGGCGTCGTCCGAGGTGACACTGGCATAGACCTCCCGGCCGCGAAAAACCTCGTTGACGGCGCCGAGCACGTTGGGGCCCGAGCGGAACGAATGGTCGAAGCGCACATAGCGCCAGCGGCTGCCAATCGCCGTGTGGGCGCGCTCGAAATGGCGGCGCATCTCGTCGAACTTGCGCGGAAGGGCGCCCTGGAACGAGAAGATCGACTGCTTCTCGTCGCCGACCGCGAAAATCGTGCGGACCTGCGCGTCGCGCGCGCCGGCGCCGGAGGTGAATTCGGCGACCAGCCGTTTGATGATGTCCCATTGCGGCTCGCTGGTGTCCTGCGCCTCGTCGATCAGCACATGGTCGATGCCGCGGTCGAGCTTGTAATGCACCCAGCCCGGATTGACGGTGGTGAGCAGCCGCACCGTCTTGTCGATCAGGTCGTCATAGTCGAGCAACCCGCGGGCCTCCTTCTCGGCGCGATAGCGCGCGATCACGGCTTCGCCGATGGTAAGGAGCGCGGCGGTGCGGTCGCGACTCACCACGGCGTTGCGCCGCTCGCGCAGGTCGGCGACCCGCGCCTGCTCGCGCGCCAGCCGTTCCGCGAGCTCGGGGCGCTTCTTGGCGAGGCCGGCCGTCACCACATTCTTGCGTGGCCCGGAATCCTGGGTGAAGAAGATCGACTGGTAGGCCTCGAGGCGGGCGGCGCCGCTCGCCGTCGCCGCGCCGCGCAGGAGCTTCGCCTGCTTGCAGTCGTTGGCGGAGCCCTCGTCGCAGATCGCCGCGACGGCCGCCCAGTCGAGCGACGGCAGGATCGGCCCGTCGACCAGCTCGGCGTCGATCCGCGCCAGGTCGTCCTTGGGATCGACCCCGAGCGCGCGCGACAGGTCGGCGATCGCCTTCTTGACGCCGCCCGCCTGGACGATCCACCTCGTCACCTCGTCGCGCCGTGCGATCAGGTCGCGCACCACGTCGCGGAACGTGACATCTGCGGCGGACGCGATCGCGCTGGCGAGCGCATCGGCGAGCGGCGTACCGGGCGTGCTCGCGGCCGCCAGCAGCACGTCCGTCGTGGCGCGGTCCAGGAGCTCGCTCTCGGCGCGCTCGTCGAGCACCGTGAAGCGCGCCGCCACATTGGCCTCGAACGGAAACTGGTGCAGCAGGCGGGTGCAGAAGGCGTGGATGGTCTGCACCTTCAGGCCGCCGGGCGCATCGAGCGCCGAGGCGAACAGCCGGCGCGCGCGGGCGCGCTCGTCCGGACCGATCGCGGTCTCGCCGATGAGGCGCATTTCTCCGTCGAGCGCCACGTCGTCAAGGGCGATCCAGCGCGCGAGCGTATCGAAGACGCGCGCCGCCATGTTGGCGGCCGCCGCCTTGGTGAAGGTGATGCACAGGATCTTCGCCGGCGCCACGCCGGCGAGCAGCAGCCGGATCACGCGCTGCGCCAGCACATGGGTCTTGCCTGCGCCCGCATTGGCCGACACGAACGCCGACACCACGGGATCGGAGGCCTCGATCTGGCGCCAGCGGACCGGGTCCGGAATGGTGCGGGTGGCGCTCATTCGCCGCCCTCGTGGTCGGCCGCGTCGCCCGTCGCCGACCATTCCTTCACGCGCGCGAGATCGTCATAGGTGCCATAGCGATGCGTCCACATCGGCAGCACGAGCGAGCGGTAGGGCGTCGTTTCGTCCTCGAACCGCTTCGCCAACTCGGTGAGCCTGGCGAGCGCGTGGTCGGCGGCGGCGTCGGGCGAGCCGTCCTTGAAATCGACCGGCGCGTTTTCGCCGGCCTGCTCGCTGCCCTTGAGCTTGACGTAGAGGAGCTCTGCTATCGAGGAGCCGGAAGCAAACCCCTTGAAGCCGCCGCGCCGCAGGATCGCGCCTTCGAGCGTAAGCTGCGGCGCGATGCCGATGCGCACCTGCGTGCTGCTCGGCGTGGTGCCGGTCTTGAAATCGAGGATGGCGTAGCGGCCGTCGCGCCGCCGTTCGATGCGATCGGCGCGGCCGAACAGGCGGAAGCTGCGCTCGCCGACCTGGATCGCTATCTCGCCGCGGATCTCGGCGCGCATCTCGGCGAGGTCGGGGCGGCGCGCCTCTTCCCAGCCGATCAGCCAGCGCGCGATGCGCTCGAAGCGCGGCCACCACAGCGCGCGCGCTTCCGGATGGTCGTCGAGCGCCTGGAATTCCGCGCGCCCGATCGCCAGCAGCTGCGCATGGGCGTCGGGCGGCAGCGTGTCGGCGAAAGTTTGCGAGAAGCGGCCGACGGCGGCGTGAATCGCGCTGCCGCGATCGGCGGCGGACGGCGCCATGTCGACCGGATCGAGGCGCGCCAGCCGCAGGATGTGCCGCGCATAGATCGTATAGGGGTCGCGCAGCCAGTGCTCGATGTCGGTGACCGAGAGCGCGGCCGGCCGTGCCGCGCGCGGCGGCCGCGGCGCGGGCGGCTCGCAGGGCACGACGCGCGCGGGACGGTCGAGCTGGCGCGCCAACGCGAGATAATGCTCGCCGCGCCCCACTGCCTCTCGCCACCGCGTTTCGCCCGCGACCGCGGCCAGCCGCTGCAAAAAGCGCGACGCCACCGCGGGCGCGCCCGCCACCTTGGCGGAACGGCTGAGGATGGCGGCGGGCGCGCCGAGCGTCTGGGCAAAATCATGCGCCGAGAGGCCGATGCGGCGCTCCGGCAGATCGAGGCCGAGCTGGTGGCGCATGGGGCGGCTCAGCCACGGATCGGTGCGCGCCTCCGGCGGCCAGACGCCTTCGACCAGGCCGCCGATCACCACGAGATCGACCTGGGTGAGGCGCGCTTCGAGCGGGCCGTAGATATGCACGCGCGCGCCCGGCGCGCCGGGCCGACGCACCTGGGTCGCCATGGCGGCGACGAACAGCTCGCCATACTGCGACGGCGCCACCGCGAGGTTGGTGGCGTCGTCCGCCGCGATATCGTCGAACAGCCGGCCGAGCGCCGTGCCCTCGACATCCGCGAAGGCCGCGCTCTCGCGGCTCTCGTCCTGACTCAAGGCGGCGATGACGTCGCGATGCGCCGCCGCGAGCGCGCTGAACGTGGCGTCCTTGGCGGCCATGCGCTCGAGCGGCGCCAGCGCGGCGGCGAGCCGCGCCACCAGCGCCATCGCGGCGTCGACCTCGGCCTCAGTGACGGCCGCGCGCGGCTCGTTGCGGTGGATATCGGAGCGCTCGCCGGCGCGCAGGCGGGTGAGCTCGCGGCGGAAGGTCTCCAGCGCATGCATGAGCCCGGCCGAGCCGGCGCGCGGCCGCGGCCCGCGCAGGATGGCGCGCTCGAGCGCCGCCACGGCGCGCAGATGCGCGCCGGCCGGCCCGCCCAGCCGAAACAATGGATGGCGCAAAACCGCCAGCAGCGCCACCGGCGCGACCCCCTGGAGCGCGAGCTCGGCCACCAGCCGCGCAAACACGCCGGCGCCGGTGTCGGCCAGCGCGTCACCGCCGGAATCGTCGGCCGCGAGCTTCCAGCGTCCGAGCGCCGCCAGCACGCGGCGCGCGAGCGCGCGGTCGGGCGTCACCAAGGCGGCGGTCTTGTGTTTCGTCTCGACCGCCTCGCGCAGCGCCACCGCGATGGCGAGCGCCTCCTCCTCGGCATTGGCGGCCTCGATCACGGAGACGCCCGCCAGGCCCGCGGTGAGGTCGCGGTCGACCGCGTGGAGGCGGTCCTGCCAGCGGTCGGTGGCGGCGGCCGGGCGCAACGCCTCGGAGAGCAGCACCTCGCGGCCGTGCGCGAGCGGCGCGCGCAAGCGCACGACCTCGGCGCGGCCGATGCCGATGCGGGCCAACAGCCCGCGCATGGCGAATTGCGGATGCCCGAAGGCGGGCCAGGCGGCCTCGTCGTCGCGATTGTCGGCGATCAGGTCCCAGGCCTCGGCGTCGAGGTCGGTATCGAGGCCCGGCAGCACGACCGCGCCGTGGTGCAGATGCGCGATGGTGGCGAGCAGCTTGGCGGTCGCCGGCATCGAACCGGTCGAGCCGGCGGCGATCACCGGTCCGCTAGTCGCCGCCGCCAGGCGCGCGGCTTCGGCATTGATCAGCCGGTCGCGCCGCTCGGCCGGCTCGATCGCCTGCCGCTCGGCCAGGATGCTCGGCCAGTGCTCGCGCGCGATCTTGAGGAAGTCGAGCGTGAGCTGCCAATAGGTGTCGACATGCTCGGGTACGAGCCCGTCGAGCCGGCCCCAGTCGACCTCGCGGGTCGCGATGTCGTCCATCAGGCGGGCCAGATCGTCGGCGAGCGCGAGCGCCGCCGCCGGGGTCGCGACCACCAGCGGGTGGTCGCCGGGCGCAGCCTTCAGGCGCTGCGCCCAGGCCAGCACCAGGCGGGCGAGCAGCATCCGCCGCGTGAGGCCGCCGAGCGCCGGCGGCAGGTCGAGCGCATCGGCCGCCGCCGCGCCCGTCGCCACTTCGGCGAAGGCGATCTCGTCCTCGTCGATGTCGCCGATCGGCACGATGCGCGGCAGCAACGCGGCGTCGGCCCGCAATACGTCGAGAAAGACGTCGCGCGCGAGCCGGCAGGCGCGCCGGGTCGGCAGATACAGCGTGGCCGCGGTGAGCGACAGCGGATCGGCCGCGGGCGCAAAGCCAGGCACCAGCTCGCCGGCGACCAGCGCCTGCACCAGCGCCGGCAGGAACGGCACCGACGCCGGAATCGTGAAGACGCGCGGGGTGGAGGCGGGACTCATCCGGCGCCTTATAGCGCCGGGGCCCCATGGATGCGAATGGCGATTACGAGGGGGCTAAGCGCTCTGCGTCATCGTCCGCGAAAGCGGACGATCCAGTATGCCGTGACGGCGCGCGGCGGCGATGCAGCGCCTTTTCCAGGGGCGGTGATTACTGGATTGCCCGCTTGCGCGGGCAATGACGAAGTGATGTTACGCCGCGCTGGCGAGGATCGCGGCCTCGGCGGCGGCGACCGCGTCGGGCGAGCCGACATGCATCCAGACGCCCTCGAGGCGCAAGCCGAAGAGGCGCTCCTCCTCGATCGCGCGATCGAACAGCTGCGTGAGCGGGAAAGCGCCGCTCGGCGCGTCCCGAAAGAGGGCAGGCGACAGGATGGCGATGCCCGCATAGACGAAGGGCACGACCTCGCGCTCGGCGCGGCGGCGCAGCTTGCCGTCCGGCGCCATGGCGAAGTCGCCGCGTCCCGCATAGCCGACGCTGGTCGCGGTCGGGGCGAGCAGCAGCAGCGCGTCCATCTTGTCGGGCTGGAACGCCGTGGCGAGCCGTTCGAGATTGGGCTTCACCCCGTCGATCCACAGCGTGTCGGAATTGACGTGGAAGAAGGGCGCCGTCCCGAGCAGCGGCAGCGCCTTGGCGATGCCGCCGCCGGTGCCGAGCACGGCCTCGCGCTCGTCCGAAATGGCGATCCTGGGCGCCCGGCGCGGCCTCAGGTGCTGCTCGATCTGGTCGGCGAAATGGTGGACATTGACCACGGCGGTCTCCACCCCGACCGCGGCGAGGCGATCGAGCACGTGATTGATCAACGCCTTGCCGCCCACCGGCACCAGCGGCTTGGGCATCTTGTCGGTGAGTGGCCGCATGCGCGTCCCATACCCGGCCGCCAGGATCATGGCGCTGCGCGGAATGGCGCCGCGGCGAAGTTTTGGCATCAGACCCCCTGCCTTCACGAATCGCCGGCCCGGATGGCCGGCGGGCGAATCATAGGCAAACTAGCCGACCCGAAAATGACAAATATGAGATTCCAGGAAGGCACCCGGGTGCCTCTCGGTCCGCGGGCGAAGGGCCGCCCAACGCTAGTCCGAGGTGATCGGCTCGCTGAAACGGGCCGCTGCCGCGACATTTGTCCATTCCAGCTTGTGCTTGGCCAGCCCCTCCTTGAGGAAGCGCACGCCGAGCTCGTCGCCTTTCAGCCAGATCCGTTCGCAGCGCCGGTGCGCGCTGCCGGTGGTCGAGAGCACCAGGAAGAACTCCTCGGTGTTCAGGCCGTCGACCGAGCCGCGGATGGTGAGCTTGGCGCCGGTATCGGAAACGTCACC
>DATBBS010000501.1:0-7895 GCA_036270895.1 Xanthobacteraceae bacterium | reverse complement strand
GATCGCGTCCTGGTCGCCGAGCCAGTCCGAGCCCTTGACCGTGTCATACATGTGCCAGCGCCAGTCGTCCTCGCCCATGTTGCCGAGCGCGGCCGAGATGCCGCCCTGCGCCGCCACCGTGTGCGAGCGGGTCGGGAAGACCTTCGTGATGCAGGCGGTGCGCAGGCCGGCCTCGCTGCAGCCGACCACGGCGCGCAAGCCGGAGCCGCCGGCGCCGACCACCACGACGTCGTAGGTGTGGTCCTCGATCGGATAGGCCCGACCGTTGATGGTGGGGCCGCCGCTTGCAGAAACGTTCGCCGCCATCGCATCACACTCCGAACGAAAGCTTGAGGATCGCGTAGGCGCAGGCGAGCCCGATGGCGACCGCGTAGAAGGTGTTGAGGACCAGAAGCGTGAGCTTCTGTTTTTCCTCGTGCACGTAATCCTCGATGATGACCTGCATGCCGATCTTCATATGGAAGGTGATCGACAGGACGAACAGCAGCATCAGCACCGCGATCAGGGGCGAGCCGAGGATCTGCCGGACGCCCGGAAAGGTGCGGCCGGTGAGCGAGATCATGAGAATGACGCCGCCCAGCGTGAGCGGCACGTTGGCGATCGCGGTCAGGCGCTGGCGCCAGAAATGATCGGTGCCGGATCGGGCGGAGCCGAAACCGCGGACGCGGGAGAGCGGGGTGCGCATGGTCATGGTCGATACGTCCTTTGCCCGATCAACGCCTCAGCGCATGCCCAGCATGGCGAAAAACAGCCACAGCAGCACCGTCAAGGTGATCGAGCCCACGAGATTGGCGAGCACCAGCCATTCGCGTTCCTCCGGGCCGAAGCCGTAGCCGAGGTCCCAGATGAAGTGGCGGATGCCGCCCAGCATGTGATGGAGCAGCGCCCAGGTATAGCCGAACAGCACGATGCGTCCGAACCAGCTGGTCGCGAAACCCTCGAAGACCCCATAGGCGTTCTGGCCGGCCGCGGCCGCGAGCAGCCACCAGGCCAGGATGATCGTGCCGAAATAGAGCGCCGCGCCGGTGATGCGGTGGACGATGGACATCATCATCGTCAGCATCGGCCGGTAGATCTGGAGGTGCGGCGACAAGGGCCGCTGGGCGGGGGCCTTGGTCTCGGCCATCTGGTCTTCTCCAACAGCGTCCGGCGCGACGACCCGGTCCGCCAGCCGTTCCTAACCAAAGTCCCACCGTGCGGCAATGCGCACAAACCGGGGACATCCACCGCTTCCCGACCGCCTTGCGGACCCCATGGGGCTTGACGCCATCGGGGAAACGCGGCATGCCACTTCGTATTGCACGAAATATGCGACCCAAAAAGCGTGGTTGCAATAGGGAAAAGCCGTAGCCTCCCTTCGTAGAATCCGAAGATACGAGAATGCGCTTCGATCTGACCGATCTCAGCCTGTTTCGCCATGTCGTGGAGGCTGGCAGCATCACGCATGGCGCAGAACGCGCCCATCTGGCGCTCGCCTCGGCCAGCACCCGCATCCGCAACATGGAGGAGGCGCTCGGCGCGCCGCTGCTGCTGCGCCGCCGCCAGGGGATCGCGCCGACGCCGGCCGGCCGCACGCTGCTGCAGCACGCGCGCGCCATCCTGCGCCAGGCCGAGCGCCTGCGCGAGGATCTCAGCGCCTATGCGGGCGGCCTCGCCGGCCAGGTCAAGGTGCTGTCCAACACCAACGCGATCACCGAGTTCCTGCCCGAGACGCTCAGCTCCTTCCTGGCCGGCCACCCCAATGTCAGCATCGACCTGGAGGAGCGGCTGTCCGACGAGATCATCGGCCTGATCGCCGAGGGGGTCGGCGACATCGGCATCGTGGCCGGCACGGTCGACGCCGGCTCGCTCACCACCTATCCGTTCCGCAGCGACCGCTTCGTGCTGGTGGTGGCCCGCGACCATCCGCTCGCGCGGCGCCAGACGATCGCCTTCAGCGAGGTGCTCGATCACGACTTCGTCGGGCTCGACCGGGCGAGCGCGCTGCAGCGCTTCCTTGCCGACAAGGCGGCGCGCATCGGCCGGCCGCTGCGCCTGCGGGTGCAGTTGCGCAGCTTCGATGCGGTCTGCCGCCTGGTCGAGAGCAATGTGGGGGTCGGCATCGTGCCGGAAACCACCGCGCGCTGGGCCACCAGGACGATGGCGATCAAGACCATCGACCTCGCCGACTCCTGGGCGCTGCGCGACCTCACCATCTGCGTGCGCGACGTCGAGGCGCTGCCGCCTTATGCGCGCCAGCTCGTCGAGCACATGCGGGCGGGCGCAAAATAGCCGCCCCGACTACGCCGGCCAAAATATCAGGACAGGGCGCGCAGGCTGCCGCGCAGCCGGTCGGGCTCGCCCTTGGCGAGACGATCCTCGAGCCGCGCATGGGTGCGCTCCCACACCGGCGTCGCGCGGGCGAGCAGGCTGCGCCCCGCCACGGTCAGCGCCAGCAGGCGGCCGCGCTTGTCGGCCGGGTCGACCGTCACCGCCACGAGACGGCGGCGCTGCAGCGGCTTGAGGGCGGCGGTGAGCGTGGTGCGATCCATGGCGAGGAGCGACGCCACCGAGCCCATGCTCGGCGGCACGGGACGATTGAGCGACATCAGGAGCGAAAATTGCCCGTTGGTCAGGCCGAGCGGACGAAGCGCCTCGTCGAAATGGCGGGCGAGCGCGCGCGCCGCCCGTTGCATATGGAGACAAAGACAATTGTCGCGAACCCGCAATGTGGTCTCATAGGGTAAGGTCGCGGCCTTTGACATGCCACAATTATGTTGATATCAACCTACTATGTCAAGCTGATTGGAGGATCGCCATGCTCAACAAGCCGATTATCCCCCACGCGGTCGTATCGCGCGACGAATGGCTGGCGGCGCGCCGCGCGCTGCTGGCGCGCGAGAAGGAAGCGATGCGGCTGCGCGACAAGCTCAATGCCGAACGCCTGGCGCTGCCCTGGGTGCGGGTCGATAAAAGCTATGTGTTCGACACCCCCAAAGGGAAAAAGCCGCTGGCCGACCTGTTCGCGGGCCGCAGCCAGCTGATCGTCTATCATTTCATGCTCGGCCCGGGCTGGGCCGCCGGGTGCCCGGGCTGCTCCTTCCTGGCCGATCACCTCGACGGCGCCCTGCCGCATCTCGAGCATCACGATGTCACCCTCACGGCGGTGTCGCGCGCGCCGCTCGCCGAGATCCAGGCCTACAAGACGCGCATGGGCTGGCGTTTTCCCTGGGTGTCGGCCTTCGGCAGCGATTTCAACTTCGACTATCACGTGTCCTTCACCAAGGACGACCTGGCCGGCGGGAAGGTCTTCTACAATTTCACCGAGACGAAATCCTCCGACGCCGCCGAGGAGCTGCCCGGCCTCAGCGCCTTCTACAAGGACGAGGCCGGCGCCGTCTTTCACACCTATTCGAGCTATGCGCGCGGCCCCGAGGAGCTGATCGGCACCCTGATGATCCTCGACCGCGCCCCCAAGGGCCGTAACGAGGGAACGATCATGGATTTCGTCCGCCGCCATGACGAATACGAAGCCGGCGCGCCGCAAGCCCGCGCCGCGAAGGCCTGATGCGCTCGACCAGCAATTCCTCACCCTCGCCGGTCAGCCGATCGGCGACTGACCCTCGATCCCGACGGAGACCAGAAGCGATGTCCAGCCTCCATGGCACTTTTGTCTGGTACGACCTGATGACCACCGACCCCAAGGCCGCCTTGGCGTTCTACCGCGGCGTGCTCGGATGGGGCGCGCGCGACGCCGGCGTGCCCGACCGCTCGTACACGATCCTGTCGGTCGGCAAGACCGATATGGGCGGCTTGATGGCGCTGCCGCCGGATGCTTGCGCAGCGGGCGCGCGGCCGGGCTGGACCGGCTATGTGGCGGTCGACGACGTCGATACGTATGCGGCGCGGGTGAAGCAGGCGAGCGGCACGATCCATCGCGGACCCGAAGATATTCCGGGCGTGGCGCGCTTCGCGGTGGCGGCCGACCCGCATGGCGCGATGTTCGACATCATCAAGGGCTTTTCCGACGCTAGGCCGCAGCCGCCCCCGCCCGGCACGCCCGGTCACGTCGGCTGGCGCGAGCTGCATGCCGGCAATCTCGACAGCGCCTTCGCGTTCTATTCCGGGCTGTTCGGCTGGACCAAGGCCGAGGCCATGGATATGGGGCCGATGGGCGTCTACCAGCTGTTTGCCACCGGTGGCGAGCCGGCGGGCGGCATGATGACCCGGACCAAGGACATGCCGTCGCCGACCTGGCTCTATTATTTCAACGTCGACGACATCGATGCCGGCGCGAAGCGCGTGACCGACGGCGGCGGCCGGATCCTGCACGGTCCGCTCGAGGTCCCGGGCGGCAGCTGGATCGTCCAATGCGGCGATCCGCAGGGCGCGATGTTCGCTCTCGTCGGGCCGCGCCGATGATCACCGTCAGCGCCTTCAAATGGGTTCCGCCCTTTGCGCAGGGTCTGGTGCGCGACCTTCGGGTGCGCTGGGCGCTCGAGGAGGCAGGTCTGCCTTACCAACCGCGCCTGATCGATCGCGACGACCAGGCATCCGCCGGCTATCGGGCGTTGCAGCCTTTCGGGCAGGTGCCGGCCTTCGAAGAGGACGGCGTTGCACTGTTCGAGTCGGGAGCGATCGTCCTCCACATCGGGGCGCGCTGCGAGACGCTGCTCCCGGCCGACCAGGCCGCGCGCGCCCGCGCCGTCACCTGGCTCTTCGCCGCCATCAACTCGATCGAGCCTCCGATCCAGCAGCTCGCCGAGATCGACCTCGGCAATGCCGACAAGGAATGGGCCAAGGCGCGGCGGCCGGAGGTGGAGAAAAAAGTGCAGCGCCGGCTCGCCGAGCTCGCCGCCTGCCTCGGCGAGCGCGATTATCTGGAGGACCGGTTCACCGCCGGTGATCTGATGATGACCAGCGTGCTGCGCATCCTGCGCCACACCGACCTGGTGGCGGCCGAGCCCAGGCTCGCCGCCTACCAGGCGCGTTGCGAGGCGCGGCCGGCCTTCGGGCGCGCGCTGCGCGACCAGATGGCGGCGTTCGAGAAACGTTGAAGCTGCGAGCCGTTACACGGTACGGAGGCTCACGCTGTTCTGAAGAACCCAGGATGGAGATTTTGTAGCATGGCGAAGGTCGTCTTCGGAATGAACCAGTCCCTGGACGGCTATGTCGACCACCAGGAATTTGCGCCGCCTGGTCCCTTGCTCTTTCGTCACTTCACCGAGCAAGTGCGCGACCTGACCGGCAGCGTGTACGGTCGCCGATTGTACGAGGTGATGCGTTATTGGGACGAAGACCGTCCTGAGTGGGATGCGGAGGAGCGCGATTTCGCGGCGGCGTGGCGGAGCCAACCGAAGTGGGTCGTGTCACGCTCGTTGAAGTCGGTCGGCCCCAACGCCACGCTCGTCGCGGACGACGTCGAGGCAGTGATACGCGGGCTGAAGGCCCGGCTCGTTGGGGAGATTCAGGTTGGCGGACCAGACCTGGCACGAAGCTTGACCGACCTTGATCTTATTGATGAGTATCGACTCTACTTCCGCCCCGTCGTGCTTGGTCGCGGCAAACCATTTTTCGCCGGTCCCCGGCCACCGCTCCGCCTTGTGACCAGCGATTTAATCGGCGAGGACGCGATCCGGTTGACATACGTTCCTGTCTGATCACGCACCACTCGCTTCGCTCGCGGACAAGGGGATAGGAAATTCGCCGTCTCACCGCGGGATGAGCGCCCAGTAGTCGAGATCGAGAATGACGGCCGGATCGTAGTCCTTGCCGGTCGGGCCGGGAAAATCGGCGCAAGGGCGGTCCGTGGTGGCGAAGGTGCGCAGCCGCAGCGCGCCCACATCCTCGCGGCCGGGCAGCTCCGCCCGCGCCAGCACCTGCGACCAGGCGAACACGGTCGCGCCGGCGAACAACGGCGCGACGTGCCGCCCGCCATTGAGCGCCGCGACGTGGAACGCATTGGCGAGCCCGTTGAACGACAGGGCGCGGGCGAGCGAGATCGCGTGCCCGCCATAGATCAGCCGCTTGCCGAAGCGGCCCTGCGACTCGCTGAACAAGTTGAAATGCACGCGCGCGGTGTTCTGATAGAGCCGCGTCGCCAGCTGGTGCTCGGCCTCCTCGACCGTCATGCCGTCGATATGATCGATGCGCTCGCCCGGCTTGTAGTCGTGCAGGCGGTGCGGCGCGCCGGCGAGCGCGAAATCATAGGCCGCCGTGTTGAGGATCGGGCAGGCGCCGCCGAGCGTCGCCGCCTCGACGGAGTCGGACAACTGCGGCACCTGCTCGGCCGGCGCGGGCGACGCCTCGTCGCGCTTTCGCACCATCACCCAGCGCACATATTCGAGCACGTCCTGGCGATGCTGATTGCGCCCGCGCGAGCGCACATAGACGATGCCGGTCTTGCGGTTCGAATTCTCCTTGAGGCCGATCACCTCCGAGCTCGCCGTCAGCGTGTCGCCCGGATAGACGGGTTTGAGAAAGCGGCATTCCGCATAGCCAAGGTTGGCGACCGCGTTGAGCGAGACGTCCGCCACGGTCTTTCCGAACACCACATGGAAGACCAGCAGATCGTCGACCGGCGCGCGCGGATAACCGATCGCGCGCGCGAACTCGTCCGAGGACTGGACGGCGAAACGCGGCCCGTAAAGCGCGGTGTAGAGCGCGACGTCGCCCGCCGTGATGGTGCGCGGCGTCGCGTGCTGGATCAGCTGGCCGAGGCGGAAATCCTCGAAGAAATTGCCGGGCGTCGTCTTGCTCATGCGTGCTTTCAATCAACTCGGAGGACCCCGGCCGCTAAAGCTAGCATGATCCGTTACGCGCAGGAGTAGGGAAAGCATCGGGAGGTCCTCTCCCCCGCGTGCGGGGGAGAGACAGAGAGGGGGAAGCTGCGAGCACCGAGCAAGCGGCTTCCCCCTCCCCCGCCCTCCCCCGCAGGCGGGGGAGGGAGCCGGCATCACAAGCGTTTAGAAACTTCACACCCGCGTGTCCGGAACGCCGCACCGGCGTGACAGGATTGTGAGACGACAGCCTGACGCCTATTTGCTAGTCAGGCGCCCGGGAGCAACGCCACGAGGAGCGCATGAGCGCCGAAGCCGTCCCGACAAGGCGGACGAAACTCACGATCCATCCGCTCTGGGTGCGCGTCACCCATTGGATCAACGCGCTCGCCATGCTGATGATGATCGGCTCCGGCTGGCAGATCTACGACGCCTCGCCGCTGCCGCTGTTCCGGTTCGAATTTCCCACCAGCATCACGCTCGGCGGCGACCTGCCGACCGGGCTCGCCTGGCACTTCGCGGCGATGTGGCTGCTGGCCGTGAACGGCATCGTCTATGTGGGGCTCGGCCTCGCCTCCGGCCGCTTTCGCGCCAAGCTGTTTCCGATCCGCGCGCGCGACATCGTGGCCGATATGGCGGCGGCGTTGCGCGGCAAGCTCGCCCATGACGACCTCGCGGTCTACAACGCGGTGCAGAAGCTGCTCTATCTGGGCGTGATCCTCGCCGGCGTGGTGATCGTGCTGTCGGGTCTCTCGATCTGGAAGCCGGTCCAGCTGCAATGGCTCACCGCGCTGTTCGGCGGCTATGACGCCGCCCGCTATGTCCATTTCTTCGCCATGAGCACAATCGTGCTGTTCCTGGTCGTGCATGTCGTGGTCGCGTTGCTGGTTCCGAAAAGCCTGCGCGCCATGATCATCGGCCGATAGATTCCAGAGCTGGAGAGCCCGATGCCCCGCATCCGCAAACCCATCCCCGGCGTCGATCCCGGCCTCCTGATCAAGGACGCCGCCAGGCTGCTGCCCGATCCGACGCGCCGCCTCTTTCTGCGCGGCGCCGCCGGCCTGGGCGCCATCACGATGCTCACCGGCTGCGACATCATCGACAGCAATGCGGCGGAAGGCGCGCTCGCCATGATGT
>DATBBS010000500.1:0-7083 GCA_036270895.1 Xanthobacteraceae bacterium | reverse complement strand
GTCAGCTCCTCGACCTGCTGCGTCGAGAGGTCCTGGCGCGCCAAAAAGACGTGTTCGTACAGTGCCATGAAAGGCCCTTCCTGTTGCGGCTCGTCCCGGCGCCTAGCCCTTCGTGCCCTTCAGGAAAGGCGCGAAAGAGTGCTCAGAAGGCGGGAACACGGGACGTCGGGCCGATTGGCCCCACCTCTTGCGGTTCTGCAAAAGGCCGTCCGTTCAGCTCCCGGCCGGGATCGAGCGGAAGCGGCGTTATAGGGGTTTTGGGGGCAATTGCAAGAATGACGGCGGTGTTTGCGTGGAGTCAGCCCCAAGGTGCTCTCTCCCCCCTTGTGGGGGAGAGATGGAGAGGGGGGTAGGCCACATGCGCATGCGCAAGCGGTGCCCCCCTCCTTGACCCTCCCCCACAAGGGGGGAGGCTGAGAGGCCCCGCACGAGCCCGCACCTTGACATCCCGGGAGCCGGCGTGTCTTACCGCCCACATCTCCGCAGGGGGCCATCATGTCGATCGCATTCGTGTTTCCGGGCCAGGGCAGCCAGGCGGTCGGCATGGGCAAGGCGTTGGCCGAGGCCTTTCCGGCGGCGCGGCGCGTGTTCGACGAGGTCGACGAGGCGCTCGGCGACAAGCTCTCCAGGACCATGTGGGAGGGGCCGGCCGAGACCCTGACCCTCACCGAGAACACCCAGCCGGCCTTGCTGGCGCATTCGCTCGCCGTCATGCGGGTGCTCGAAACAGAGGCCGGCGTCGATCTCGCGCGCGATGCCGCCTATGTGGCGGGCCATTCGCTCGGCGAATATTCGGCGCTCGCGGCCGCCGGATCGCTCACGCTCGCCGATGCGGCGCGGCTGGTCCGCATCCGCGGGCGCGCCATGCAGAAGGCGGTGCCGGTCGGCGCCGGCGCCATGGCGGCCGTGCTCGGCCTGGAATTCGATCAGGCCGCGGAGGTCGCGGCGGAGTCGGCGCAGGGCCAGGTGTGCCAGGCCGCCAACGACAACGGCGGCGGCCAGGTCGTGGTGTCGGGCGACAAGGCGGCGGTGGAGCGCGCGGTCGAGATCGCCAAACTCAAGGGCGCCAAGCGCGCCATGATGCTCACGGTCTCCGCCCCCTTTCATTGCGCGCTGATGCGGCCGGCGGCCGACGCCATGGCGGCGGCGCTCGCCGGTGTCGCCGTGAAGGCACCGATGGTGCCGGTGGTGGCGAATGTCACCGCGCGGCCGGTCACCGAGCCGCCCGAGATCGTGCGCCGCCTGATCGAGCAGGTCACCGGCACGGTGCGCTGGCGCGACAGCGTCGCCTTCATGGCCGGAGAGGGCGTCACGACCTTCTACGAGGCCGGAAGCGGCAAGGTGCTCAGCGGCCTGGTCAAGCGCATCGCCGCAGGCGCGGCGGGTGTCGCGATCGGGTCGCCCGACGACGTCGCGGCCTTCAAGGCGGCGCGTCCTTAGAACAGCCCGTCCGGTGCGGCTTTTCGCGCAAAAATGCTCCCAACCCCATAGGCACATCGCATGTTCGATCTCACGGGAAAGACCGCCCTGGTCACCGGCGCGAGCGGCGGCATCGGCGGCGCGATCGCGCGTGCCCTGCACCGGCAGGGCGCGACCGTCGCGATCTCCGGGACCAAGCGCGAGGCGCTCGATGGTCTGGCGGCGGGTCTCGACGGTCGTGTACATGTGCTGCCCTGCAATCTCGCCGACAAGGCCGACGTCGAGAAGCTGGTGCCGGCCGCCGAGGCCGCCATGGGCCAGCTCGACATCCTGGTCAACAATGCGGGCATCACCCGCGACGGCCTGTTCATGCGGCTGAAGGACGAGGACTGGGACGAGGTCATCGCGGTCGATCTGACGGCCGGTTTCCGCCTCGCGCGCGCGGCCGTGCGCGGCATGATGCGGCGGCGCGACGGGCGCATCATCGGCATCACGTCGGTGGTCGGGGTCACCGGCAATGCGGGGCAGGGCAACTACGCGGCCGCCAAGGCCGGCATGATCGGCATGGCCAAGTCGCTCGCCCAGGAGGTCGCCTCGCGCGGCGTCACCGTTAACTGCGTCGCGCCCGGGTTGATCGAGACCGCGATGACCAGCGGGCTCGCCGACAAGCAGCGCGAGGCGATCCTGAGCCGCGTGCCGCTCGGCCGGCTCGGCAGCGTGGCCGACGTCGCCGCCGCCGTCGTTTTCCTCGCCTCCCCCGAGGGCGCCTATGTGACCGGCCAGACCATCCATGTGAATGGCGGGATGGCGATGCCGTGAGGCCGGCCATTCGGGTCTTTCCGGCTTCCTCCGGGCGTGCTGGTCAACCCATTTGAAGTATGATAACCGGAGCCCACTCGGCTGGGGCGACACGGCTGACGGGGGGCTGGGGCCATGCGCGTCTCCCTCGCACGCATTTTCGCCCTGCCGGACAACCACGACGCGCCGCGCGGCGACCTCGGGTCGTCCCGCCCGGCCAGGCCAGTTTCGAAGCGCACGAGGTTTATAAGATGAGTGACATTGGCGACCGGGTGAAGAAGATCGTCGTGGAACATCTGGGTGTCGAGCCCGACAAGGTCACCGAGGGGGCGAGCTTCATCGACGATCTCGGCGCTGATTCGCTCGACACCGTCGAGCTCGTCATGGCTTTCGAGGAAGAGTTCGGCTGCGAAATTCCCGATGACGCGGCCGAGACGATTCTCACCGTCGGCGACGCGGTCAAGTTCCTGGAAAAGAACGCCAAGAGCTGACGCCTGAGGCCGGGCGCAAGCTCGGCCGCTCCCGCGGCTGCGCCCTGCGCGCGGGCTCCCCTCGGTCACGATTAATTCGTAATCTGCGGCCAATCCCGGAGGGTCTCGACCCGCCGGGGCCGGGCGCATTCCGGGCGGATCGACCTGCCTCGGAACGCGTCCTCGAACCCATGTCGGGTCGCATTTTCCACCGCCTGCGTTCCTTTCGCTGGAAAATGTTCTAGATGTAGCGGCCGGCGTGCGCCGCACGCCAGCGGGGTTCGCCAGGCAAGAGACGTTGTCACATGAGACGTGTTGTCGTCACCGGATTGGGCATGGTGTCGCCGCTCGCTTGCGGCGTCGAGGCAACGTGGTCGCGTCTCCTCAAGGGGGAGAGCGGCGCGCGCCGGATCGAGAAATTCGAGGTCTCCGACCTGCCGGCCAGGATCGCGTGCCAGATTCCCCGCGGCGACGGGCAGAACGGCACCTATAATCCGGACCAGTGGATGGAGCCCAAGGAGCAGCGCAAGGTCGACGAGTTCATCACCTTCGCGATGTGCGCCGCCACGCAGGCGATCGCGGATTCGGGCTGGAAACCGACCGCGCATGAGGACCAGGTCCGCACCGGCGTGATGATCGGCTCGGGGATCGGCGGGCTCGAAGGCATCGCCGAGACCGCCATCGTCCTCAAGGAGAAGGGGCCGCGGCGGGTGTCGCCCTTCTTCATTCCGGGCCGGCTGATCAATCTGGCTTCCGGCTATGTGTCGATCACCCATGGCCTGAAGGGCCCCAACCATGCGGTGGTCACCGCCTGCTCGACCGGCGCGCATGCGATCGGCGACGCCGCCCGCATGATCGCGCTCGACGACGCCGACGTGATGGTGGCGGGCGGCACCGAATCGCCGATCGTGCGCATCTCGATCGCGGGCTTCTCGGCCTGCCGCGCGCTCTCGACCGGCTTCAACGACGAGCCGACGCGCGCCTCGCGTCCCTATGACAAGGACCGCGACGGCTTCGTGATGGGGGAGGGCGCCGGCGTGGTGGTGCTGGAGGAATACGCGCACGCCAAGGCGCGCGGCGCCAAGATCTACGCCGAGCTCATCGGCTATGGGCTGTCGGGCGACGCCTATCACATCACGGCGCCGGCCCAGGACGGCGACGGCGCCTATCGCTGCATGACCATGGCGCTCAAGCGCGCCGGCATCCCGGCGGCCGAGCTCGACTACATCAACGCCCATGGCACCTCCACGCCGCTCGGGGACGAGATCGAGCTCAACGCGGTGCAGCGCGTGGTGGGCAATGCGGCAGGCAAGATCGCGATGTCGTCGACCAAGTCCTCGATCGGCCATCTGCTCGGCGCGGCCGGCGCCGTGGAGGCGATCTTCTCCGTCCTGGCGATCCGCGACGACATCGCGCCGCCCACGATCAATCTCGACAATCCGTCCGTCGAAACCCCGATCGACCTCGTACCCCACCAGGCGAAGAAGCGCCAGATCAACACGGTGCTGTCGAATTCCTTCGGTTTCGGCGGGACCAACGCCTCGCTGGTGTTCCGCGCCTTGGATTAGGGTCCCTCCGCACGGTATCGCTCGTCTTTGCGTGGACCCCGATGGCCGGACTTAATGCCGCGCTCGGCGGCGCCGCCCGGGTTCCCGGCCGCGCTCCCGCCGCAAATCCAGGCCAGAATCCAAGGGATGCGGCTCCGACGCAGTCGGGATGATTCGCCTTAAGTCCGAGACGCTGCCGGTCGAGTTTGCTGTACGGGATAACGGCGCTGGTATACGGTCGAGCGTCCGAACGACGGGGGCCGCCTTCGTCCGGAAAGCTGTTGAAGTAGCGTTGGGAGGGGCTGAGGTCCGAGGCATCTGCGGGTCGGCAGCGCGCTGCCGATCGGGGGGTTTTGTGGCCGGGCCGACTGCGGAAGTGATGGAACAGAAACGAATTTCTCCGCGCAGCCCGCGCGCCGCGCTCGAGCCCGAGCGCATGGCCGAGCCGCCCCGCCGCTCGGCGGGCGCGCGCCATCCGCTGGTCATCGTCGGCAATGCGATCTTCACGATTTTGATCGTGCTAGCGGTCGTGGTCGGGGGGGCCTTGCTGCTCGGAAAGCAGCGCTTCGACACGCGCGGCCCGCTCGCCGAGGACAAGGTCGTCAACATCCCGCGCGGCCTCGGCATCCGCGACATCGCCGACCTGCTGGTGCGGGAGGGCGTTATCGACCAGCCCTGGACCTTCGTCGGCGGCGTGATCGTGCTCAAGGCGCGCGACGAGCTCAAATTCGGCGAATATCAGTTTCCCAAGCAGGCGAGCCTGCACGACGTGATCTCGACCATCGTCGACGGCAAGGTCGTGCTGCACCAGATTTCGGTCCCCGAAGGGCTCACCTCCGAGCAGATCGTGCAGCGCCTGCTCGACATCGACATTTTGAACGGCAACATCCGCGAGGTGCCGCGCGAGGGCTCGCTGCTGCCGGAATCCTACAAGTTCACCCGCGGCACGCCGCGCGAGCAGGTGATCCAGCGCATGCAGCAGCAGCAGCGGCGAATCGTGCAGGAGATCTGGGATCACCGCATGGCGGACCTGCCGCTGAAATCGCCCGACCAGCTCGTCACGCTTGCCTCGATCATCGAGAAGGAGACGAGCCGCCCGGATGAGCGCACGCGCGTCGCCGCCGTCTTCGTCAATCGGCTCAAGCAGAAGATCAAGCTGCAGTCCGATCCGACCATCATCTATGGCCTGGTCGGCGGCAAGGGCACGCTCGGCCGGCCGATCATGGAGGGCGAGATCCGCCAGCCGACGCCTTACAACACCTATGTGATCGAAGGGCTGCCGCCCGGGCCGATCGCCAATCCCGGCCGCGCCTCGCTCGAGGCCGCCGCCAATCCGGCACGCACCAAGGAGATCTTCTTCGTGGCCGACGGCACCGGCGGCCACGCCTTCGCGGAAAACTACGACCAGCATCAGAAGAATGTCGAGCGCCTGCGCGCGATGGAACGCCAGCAGCGCGGCGAGAGCACCGCCGCGGCCGTGCCGGCCGCGTCCGCCGGATCCGCGCCGCAACCTGGTCCGCCGTCGACACCCGCCTCCGTCAAGCGCGGCGCGGCCCGGCAGGCACCGACATCGACGCCCACGCCGCGCTAGTGTCCCGATTCCGAAGTTCGCAAGGCTTCGCGGCGACCTCCGGTGCGAACTTCGGAATCCAAGGGACACTGGCAACTTTATGATTCTAGTGCCGCTTTTGAACCCGAAGTTCGCAACAGCAATCGCCGCGAAGGGTGTGCGAACTTCGGGTTTGCGCCACTAGACGCCTCCCCCCGTATCGGCATCCGCTCGCGCCCGCTTGTGAGCCTTCTCCGCGCTGTCTAAGGTCGGCGCGCTTCATCCTGCCGATTCCACCACGCGAGCCGCACGAGCCAGCATGGCGCCGCTATCGAGCATGACCGGTTTTGCGCGCCGCCAGGGCGTTGCCGGCGCCTATGGGTGGGTCTGGGAGATCCGCTCGGTCAACGCCAAGGGGCTCGACCTGCGGCTGCGCCTGCCGCCCGGCTGGGACGCCATCGAGCCGGCATTGCGCGCGCGCGCCGCCGAGGTCGTGGCGCGCGGCACGCTGCACGGGACGCTCAATGTCGAACGCGAAGGGGTGGCGCCGGTCGTCAAGGTCAACGATGAGGTGCTCAAGGCCGTGATCGCGACCTTGAACTCGCTCGCCGGCCGCATCAAGGCCGAGCCGGCGCGGCTGGACGGCATTCTGGCCATCAAGGGCGTGATCGAGGTTGCCGACGCCGACGAGCGCGAGGAGGACCGTGCCGCCGCGCAGGCCGCCGTGACGACGGGCTTCCAGGCCGCGCTCGGCGAGCTGGCAAAGATGCGCCGCCACGAGGGCGATGCGCTCGGACGCATACTCGGCACGCGGCTCGCCGAGATCTCGGCGCTGGTCGCGCGCGCCGAGGCGGCGCCCGGCCGCAGGCCGGAGGCGATCAAGGCGCGGCTCGCCGAGCAGATCGCGGCGCTGATGGAGACGTCGGAACGCTTCGATCCCGACCGCCTGCACCAGGAAGCGATCCTGATCGCCAGCAAGGCGGACGTGCGCGAGGAGCTCGATCGGCTCACCGCGCACGTGGCGCAGGCCGCAAAAATGCTCGCGGACGGCGGCGCGGTCGGCCGCAAGCTCGATTTTCTCGCCCAGGAGCTCAACCGCGAGACCAACACGCTGTGCGCCAAGGCGAGCGACATGGAGCTGACCAATATCGGGCTCGAACTCAAGAGCCTGGTCGAGCAGTTCCGCGAGCAGGTCCAGAACCTGGAGTAGCGGAATGGCCGGACAACCACGCGGACGCCACAGCGACGCGATCGCACGGCGCGGTCTCATGCTCGTGCTGTCCTCGCCCTCGGGGGCGGG
>DATBBS010000499.1:0-3087 GCA_036270895.1 Xanthobacteraceae bacterium | reverse complement strand
TGAGGCGAGGCCGTTCCAGCTCGTCACCACATAATCCGGGAAGCCGCTTTCCTTCGCGGTCGGGACCGCGGGCAACAGCGGATCGCGCGCCTCGCCCGAGGTGGCGATGATCCTCACTTTGTTGTCGCTCAGCGCGCCCTGGAAGCCGGCGAAGTAATCGAAGCCGACGTCGACGTCTCGGCGCAGGAGCGCGGTGACCAGATCGGGCGTCGTCTTGTAGGGAATGATCGCGACGTCGAGGCCGCTCATCTGCTTGAACATGTGAGCCGACAGGTTCTGCGTGCTGCCGGGATTGATGGCGCCGAGATTGAGCTTGCCCGGATTCTTGCGCGCCGCCGCGACCACGTCCTGCAGGCTGCGGTAGGTCGAGGCTCCGGGGACGGCGAGGAGCATCTCGAACCGTGCGGTGATCGCGACATGCGTGAAGTCGGTGAGCGGGTTGTAGGGACGGCTCTTGAACAGCGATACGCCGATCGCCTGGCCGTTTCCCACGACCCCGAGCGTGTATCCGTCCGCCGGCGAATCGAGCACCCCCTTCACAGCCAGCAGACCGCCGGCGCCGGGACGGTTCTCGATCACGAACTGCTGCTTGGTGGCCTCGCCGAGCTTTTGCGCCAGCAGCCGCATGGTGACGTCGGCGACGCCGCCCGGCCCGTAGGGGATGAAGATGCGGACCGGCCGGTTGGGGTAGTCGGTCTCGGCACGCGCCGGCAGCGGCATCGCGGCCGCCAGGACGGCGCCCAAGGCCACAAGGCCGATCGCAAGAGCCGCGCCACGACGACCGCGCCGTCCGTCGACGTCCCGTTCATGCGCTCGCATGTCGAACCTCCCTGTCCGCCCTCTGGGTGTCGATTTTGATTCGGGGGCCTGGTGGCCATCCCGGCGCGGCGGCGCAATTCCAGTGCCGCGTCGGGATTTCAATGTCGCATATCCGGCAATGCGTGCCTCAATCGGAAGCCTGCCCAGAGCCATAAGTTTTTGCTATCTTGGGAGCCCTGGATACCCTCGGAACTTGCGCCATTCCATGCGTCATGACGACCATTTCGCCTCCCTGCGCCAGCTTCGGGCCTTCGACGCCGTCGCCCGCTTGGAAAGCGTCAGCGGCGCCGCCAAGGAGCTGCATCTGTCGCAGCCGGCGGTGACACAGGCGATCGGCAATCTCGAACGGCAGCTCGGGGTCGCGCTTTTGGAACGCCGCCGGACCGGGTCCTATGTGACCGGACCGGGCGCGGTCCTGCTGCCCCGGGTGCGGCGGCTCCTCGCGCATATCCAGGCGGCGCTGTGCGATCCGCTCGTGGGCGCGTCCTTTGCGGACCGCGAGACCGTCAGATCGCTCGAGATCAAGATCACCGGCACCCATATCCGCAGCCTGATCGCCGTCGCGGACGGCGGCTCGTTCGAGCGGGCGGCGCGCCAGCTCGAGATATCGCAGCCGTCCCTGCATCGCTCCGCGCGCGACCTCGAGCGCGTGCTCCGGCGCACCCTCTATCAGCGAACCGTGCGCGGCGTGGCGCCCACCCGGCAGGCCTGCGAGCTCGCCCGCCGCCTGAAGGTCGCACTGCGGGAAATCCAGTATGGCATCGAGGAGATGCAGGCCGCGCAGGGCGTCGTCACCTCGCGCATCACCATCGGCAACATCGCGCATTCGGATGCGCATCTCTTGTCGGCCGCGCTCAACCAGCTTCTCGCCCTCTATCCGGACGCCATCGTCCAGGTCCTGGGCGGGCGCTACGAGGCGCTGCTCGACGACCTGCGCGGGGGCGCTCTCGACTTTCTGTTCGGGGTGCTGCGCCGCCCGGAGTGGGCGAGCGACGTCGAGGAAGAGCTTCTGTTCTCCAATCCCTATGCGGTCGTGGTCCGGCGCGGGCATCCGCTGGCGCGCGCGCGCAAGATCACGCCGCGCGATCTGGCGGCCTATGACTGGATCCTGCCCGCGCGCGGCGCGCCGCGCCGGGACGCATTCGAAGGCATCTTCGCCGGCTCGGGATATGCGCCCAAGGTCAGCATCGAGACCACCTCGGCGGCGATCTACCGCACCATTCTCGCCACCAGCGACCGGATCACCTTGCTGTCGCGGCTCGAAGCGCAGTTCGACGACAGCGCCGGGCGGCTGATCACGCTGCCCTTCGATTCCGCCGCGCTGTCGCGCCAGGAGGGAGTCGCGACCCGCGCCGGCTGGGAGCCGACGCGCATCCATCGCGAGTTCCTGGACCTCCTGCGCCGGCAGGCACGCGACTTCCAGCATTCGCGGCCGGCGGCGTAGTGCATGATCGCGAAAAGCGGCCACCGGTTTTCGGAAAAGATCATGCGCCAACGATAAGAGAAACAGTCGGATCAAGGAGAATAGATTGGCAGAGACTTTTCACTGGCCGGACCGAAAACGTATTGCGGTCGGCGTCACCGTGATGCTGGAGACCTGGTCCGAGGGGAAAGCCCCGCCATACTCGGTGCAGGCCAGTCCGCCCAAGGCCGGCGTCGTGGACCTGGCTGGAATCGCATGGGGCAGCTATGGCGGCAAGGTCGGTGTTTATCGGCTCATCAACCTGCTCAAAGCGCACGGAATTCGCGGCACCTTCTGCGTCAGCGGGCGATGCGCCGAGATCTTCCCGGAGGCGGTGGCGCAGATCGTCACGTCGGGGCATGACGTCGGCGGGCACGCCTGGCTTCAGGACCAGCTCATGTCGGGCATGGCGCCCGAGGAGGAGAAGGCGACGATCGCGCGCTGCCTCGACCTCCTCGAAAAGACCTCGGGCATGCGCCCGGAGGGCTGGATCAGTCCCAGCATGGCGTATTCGCCGCACACCCGCGCAATGCTCGCGGCGGCCGGCCTGCTCTGGCATGGCGACGCCCGCGACAGCGATCTGCCGAGCCTTCTCGATACCGCGAACGGCCCGATCGTTCACATCCCCGGCAGCGACTTCACCGACAACCGGGTGCTGCGCTCCAGCTCGATGGATCTATGGGACGTCTACAAGGCGACCTTCGATTATCTTTATTTCAATGAGCCCGGCGCCTATCTGCCGGTGTCGCTGCATTGTCACAACGGCGGGCGTCCGATGATCACGGCGATCTACCAGAAGATCTTCG
>DATBBS010000498.1:0-2395 GCA_036270895.1 Xanthobacteraceae bacterium | reverse complement strand
CCGAGCACGTCGCCGAGCCGGGCGAGCCGCCCGGGCGCGCCGGGCAGCGTGGCGCCCCAGGTCACCGGCGCGCGCTCCTCGCCGGCGAGCGTGAAGGCGACGTCGGGACGGCTCATGGCGAGGCGGCGCACCACGTCGCGGATCGCCTCGGCCTCGGTGCGGTCGCTCTTGAGGAATTTGAGGCGCGCCGGGGTGGCGAAGAACAGGTCGCGCACCTGGACCTGGGTGCCGGCGCCGAGCGCCGCCGGCCGCACCGGCGATTTGACGCCGGCCTCCACCGCAATGGTCCAGGCATGCGGCTCGTCCGCATGGCGGGTCGTGATCGCGAGCCGCGCGACCGCGCCGATCGACGGCAGCGCCTCGCCGCGAAAGCCGAGGGTGCGAATAGCGAGGAGATCGTCGCCATGCGCGAGCTTGGAGGTCGCATGGCGCTCGATCGCGAGCACGAGATCGTCGCGCGTCATGCCCTCGCCGTCGTCGGTGACGCGGATGAGCCGGCGCCCTCCCCCGTCGGTCATGACCTCGATGCGCCGCGCGCCGGCGTCGAGCGCGTTCTCGACCAGCTCCTTGACCACGCTCGCCGGACGCTCCACCACCTCGCCGGCGGCGATGCGGTTGATCAGGGCGGGATCGAGCTGGCGGACCGGCATGCGGGCGACTCGGGGCGGGTGAACAGCCCCGATCATATAGCGGTTCGCGCTCGGCGTTGGGAGCCGCGGGCGCCTGCCGCCGGGCGCGCCCCGGCGCGCGATCGGGCGGAACCCGCTATCCTTCAAGGCGTTGACATAACACAAGGAATATCTGCGAACCCGTGCAACGCAAGCCCGCCGAGATGGGCTCATGGAGGAACCGGCCATGATCAACAGTTCCGCAGTGGACCAGCGCGAGACCGTCACGCTCATCGGCAGCGACAAGGTGGAAGGCACGCCCGTCTATCGGCCGAATGGCGAACGGATCGGGACCATCCAACGGGTGATGATCGACAAGGTCGGCGGCCAGGTCGCCTATGCGGTGATGAGCTTCGGCGGCTTCATGGGCATCGGCGAGGACTACTATCCGCTGCCGTGGCGGCTGCTCGCCTATAACCCGGAGCTCGGGGGTTATCAGGTCCATATCGGCGAGACCCAGCTCAAGGGCGCGCCGAAATACAGCAGCCACGAGTCATGGGACTGGGCCGACCAGGCCCGCGCCGCGCGGGTCGACGCCTTTTACGGCCTCGCGCCCCTCACCTGATCGTCGGGGCGCCTAGTCTTCGTGCGGTGCGCCGCTGCGCAAGGCCTTGATGCCGGAGCGCCGCTTCTTGGAGTCGAGGCGGCGCCGGCGCGACGCCTTGGTGGGCTTGGTGGCGCGGCGCGGCACCGGCCGCACCGCGGCCTGACGGATCAGCTCGACCAGGCGATCGAGCGCGTCGGCGCGGTTGCGCTCCTGGGTGCGATGGTTCTGCGCCGTGATGATCAGCACGCCGTCCCGCGTCAGCCGCCGGCCGGCCAGGCGCCCGAGCCGCGCCCGCACCTCATCCGTCAATGACGGGGAGCGCCGCACGTCGAAGCGAAGCTGCACCGCGGTGGAGAGCTTGTTGACATTCTGTCCGCCCGGCCCGGAGGACCGGATGAAGCTTTCGTCGAGCTCGCTCTCGTCGATCGCGATGTGGTCGGTGATGCGGATCATGCCGCATGCTAGCGCATGATGGCCTCTTGCGTCATGGCCGGGCATGCCGTTCGAAGAACGGCGTCGCTTCGCTCGCCTATGTCCCGGCCATCCACGTCTTACTTCTGCGATGCTTGAAGTCGTGGATGCCCGGGACAAGCCCGGGCATGACGGAGGCAGGCGGAAAACGCGTCGCGGTGAGTTTCTTGAGCGAGGCGAGCGCGGCTCAGCGGAGCGCCGGCGTGCCGTCGACCGCCCCGCCCGCGCGC
The DNA here is from genome assembly GCA_036270895.1 of Xanthobacteraceae bacterium. Taxonomy (GTDB): domain Bacteria; phylum Pseudomonadota; class Alphaproteobacteria; order Rhizobiales; family Xanthobacteraceae; genus JAVDCA01. Next base: position 479 of record DATBBS010000498.1, on the reverse strand, counting down.
GCTCCGCCGCCCTTGGCGGGGGCGGGCTGCGGACGTCCGACCATCGTCACCAGCATGCCGCCGTCGAGCAGGCGCTTGGCCACCCGCTGCACGTCGGCGAGCGTCACCGCCTCGACGAGGTCGTTGCGCTTGTCGATGTAATCGATGCCGAGATCGTCGTTCTGCATCTGCACGAGCTGGGCCGCGATCTTGGTCGAGGTGTCGAAGCGCAGCGGGAAGGAGCCCTTCTGATAGGACTTCGCCTTTGCGAGCTCGTCCTCGGTCGGACCGTCCTCGGCGAGCCGGCGGATTTCCTTGTCCACCACCTCGAGGGTCTGCTTGGCGCTCTCGCCGCGCGTCGCCGTCGCGGTCATGAACAGGGCGGCGGAATCGAGCGGGACCAGCGTGCTGTAGATCGAATAGGCGAGCCCGCGCACCTCGCGCACCTCGCGATAGAGCCGCGACGAAAATGCGCCGCCGCCCAGGATATGGTTGACCAG
>DATBBS010000497.1:0-1756 GCA_036270895.1 Xanthobacteraceae bacterium | reverse complement strand
GACCGCCGCCATCAGCAGGGTGCGCGGCAGCGAGGTCGACGACATATAGGCGAGGAAGATGAGGCCGAGCACCAGCAAGGCGGTGTATTCGGGCGGTCCGAATTTCAGCGCAAAGGCGGCGAGCGGCGGCGCGATCAGGGTGAGCATCACCACCCCGAAGGTGCCGGCGATCCATGATCCGACCGCGGCGATGCACAGCGCCGCGCCGGCGCGGCCCTTGCGCGCCATGGCGTAGCCGTCGATGCAGGTCATCACCGAGGAGGCTTCGCCCGGGATCCGCATCAGGATGGAGGTGGTGGAGCCGCCATATTGCGAGCCGTAATAGATGCCGGCCAGCATGATGATCGCCTTGGTGGCGTCGAGTCCGTAGGTCACGGGGAGCAGGATGCTGATGCCCGAGAGCGGGCCGATGCCGGGCAGCACGCCCACCAGCGTCCCGACCAGGCAGCCCAGGAAGGCGTACCACAGCACGTCGGGCCGGAACGCGACCGAGAAACCGAGGAAGAGCGCGTCGAGGGTGCTTTCCACGGCGTCAGAACCCGAGCAGGCCGGGTTCGAGCGGCGACTTGAGAACGACCGAGAACAGGAAATAGGTCGCGGTGCTCACCCCGACGCTATAGGCGGCGGCCGCGATCAGGTTGCGGCGCTCGAGGCACAACAACCCGAACAGCAGAAGCGAGAAGGTAATAATGAAGCCGAGCGTGGTGTAGAAGGCGACCGCGAGCGCCGTCATCGCGCAGACCGGCCCGGCGTGGCGCAGATCGCTCCAGGTCAGGCTGGCAAGCGGCGCGCTGTCGCGCCCGCGCAGCACGAGCAGGCCACCGAAGAACACCATCAACACGCAGACCAGCTTCGGCAGCATGCCGGCGCCGGGCATCGACAGCCGGCCGACCGGCAGGTCGCCGGAAATCGCCCAGACGACAATACCGGCGGCGATCGCCACGCCGCCGGCCACGTGATCGGTGCGCAGGATCATCCTTCGACCTTGCCGATCTGGCGCACCGCGTCCTCGACGCGCTTGGCGTCGGTGTCCCAGAAGGTCTTGAACTCGGCCTGGTCCAGATAGGCGACCTCCTGGCCGATATTGGCCATCAGCTGCTTGAACTGGTCGGTGGTGGCGACCTGCCGGCTGAAGTCGCGGATCTTCGTGACGATCGGCTCCGGCGTTCCCTTCGGGGCGAACAGGCCGACCCACAGGTAGAATTCGATATCGAAGCCGAGCTCCTTCATGGTGGGCACGTCAGGAAACGCCGCCGAGCGCTTGGCGCCGAAGGAGGCGAGCGCCCGCGCCTTGCCGGCCTTCATCTGCCCGCTCGCCGCCGCGATCGAGGAGACCAGCGCCTGCGAATTGTTGCCGATCAGCGCGGTCAGCGCCGGCCCGCCGCCGTTCGTGGGCAGATGGCGCAGCTTGATGTCGGCAGCCCGCATGTAGAGCGCCATCGGCAGATGCAGCGCGCCGTAGAGTCCCGAGGACGAGAAGATCAGCTGCTCGGGCCGCTTCTTGGCGTCGTCGGTGAATTCCTTCAGGGTCTTGTAGGGCTGCTGGTCGTTGACCAGGAGCACGCAGGGATCGGCGATGAAACGCGCGATCGGAATGAAGTCGGCGCGGGTGAACTTGGGCTGCCGCCCGAACAGCTTGTCGACCTCGGCGAAGCCCGAGATCGAGACGATGTGGAGCAGCAGCGTGTAGCCGTCGGGCTTGGCGGTGGCGGCGAACTGCGCCCCGACCGCGCCGGCGGCGCCCGACTTGGTCTCG
>DATBBS010000496.1:0-2491 GCA_036270895.1 Xanthobacteraceae bacterium | reverse complement strand
TCATCGAGAAGCCGTTCAAGGCCGACCGCCTGGTGCTGGTCGCCGATCGCGCGCTGGAAACCTCGCGGCTCAAGCGCGAGGTCAAGGAGCTGAAGCAGCTCACGCCGCTGGCGACGACGCTGATCGGCCATTCGACCGCGGTCAACCAGCTGCGGCAGACGATCGAGAAGGTGTCGCCGACCAACAGCCGCATCCTGATCGTCGGCCCTCCGGGCGCCGGCAAGGAGCTCTCCGCACGCACCATCCATGCCCAGTCCGGCCGCGCCGGCGGGCCGTTCGTCGTCATCAACGCGGCCGCGATCACGCCGGAGCGGATGGAGATCGAGCTGTTCGGGGTCGAGCAATCGAACGGCGCGCAGGCGCGCAAGGTCGGCGCGCTCGAAGAGGCCCATGGCGGCACCTTGTTCATCGACGAGATCGGCGACATGCCGCGCGAGACGCAGAACAAGATCTTGCGCGTGCTCGTCGATCAGACTTTCCAGCGGGTCGGCGGCAGCACGAAGGTCGTGGTCGATGTGCGCATCGTGTCGTCGACCTCGCGCAATATCGAGGCCGACATCGCGGCGGGCAGGTTCCGCGAGGACCTCTATCATCGGCTCTCGGTCGTGCCGTTCCGCGTGCCGGCGCTGGCCGAGCGCCGCGACGATATACCGGTGCTGATCGATCACTTCATGGACCAGATATCGCAGGGGACCGGCCTGCCCAAACGGCAGATCGGCGAGGACGCCATGGCGGTGCTGCAGTCGCACGACTGGCCGGGCAATGTGCGCCAGCTGCGCAACAACGTGGAGCGGCTGATGATCCTGGCGGGCGGCGCGCCGGAAGCGGTGATCAGCGCCAGCATGCTGCCGCAGGACGTCGGCTCGATGGTTCCCAGCATGCCGGCCGGGAACGGCGGAGAGCACCTGATGGGAATGCCGTTGCGCGACGCGCGCGAGGCCTTCGAGCGTGAATATCTCAAGGCGCAGATCAGCCGTTTCGGCGGCAATATCTCGCGCACGGCCGAATTCGTCGGCATGGAACGCTCGGCGCTGCACCGCAAGCTCAAAGCCTTGGGAATGGATTGATGGGCCAGTCGTCATTGCGAGCGAAGCGAAGCAATCTCCGCCCGCAACAATCACCTCGATAGAGATTGCTTCGTCGCCTTCGGCTCCTCGCAATGACGATGAAGGTTTGAATGTCCCGGATCGCCTATGTCAACGGCCGCTATCGGCCGTTGCGCGACGCCCATGTCCACATCGAGGATCGCGGCTATCAGTTCGCCGACGGCGTCTACGAGGTCTGCGAGGTGCGCGATGGACGCATGGTCGATGAACGGCGACACCTCGAACGCCTGCAGCGTTCGCTTTCCGAACTTCGGATCAGGCTGCCGATGTCGCTTCCCGCCCTGAGCGTCGTGCTGCACGAGACGGTTCGGCGCAACCGGGTGCGCGACGGCATCGTCTACCTGCAGATCACGCGCGGCGCCGCCCGCCGGGACCACGCATTTCCGCCGCCCGATACCCCGCCCGCCGTGGTCGTCACCGCGCGTACGCTCGATCGCGACAAAGGGGAGCGGGCCGCCCGCGAGGGCATCGCGGTCATCACCGTGCCCGACCAACGCTGGCCGCGGGTCGACATCAAGTCGGTGTCGCTGCTGCCCAACGTGCTCGCCAAGCAGGCGGCGCGCGAGCAGGGCGCGCGCGAGGCCTGGCTGGTGGACGCCCAAGGCTTCGTCACCGAAGGGTCGTCGTCGAATGCCTGGATCGTCACCGCGGACCGCAAGCTGGTCACGCGGCCGGCCGATACGGGCATCCTGCGCGGCATTTCGCGCACCGTTCTGCTGGAGGCGATCCGGGCGCAAGGTCTCGTTCTGGACGAGCGGCCGTTCACGGTCGCGGAGGCGGCCGGCGCCCAGGAGGCCTTCGTGACGTCGGCGAGCCAGATCGTGCTGCCGGTGGTCAAGATCGACGGCAAGCCGGTCGGCAGCGGCGCGCCCGGCCCGGTGGCCGCGGCGTTGCGGCGCGGGTTTCATCGGCATGCCGAATTTTCCTGAATTTTCAAAGGCCCGTGAGCGGGCCGTGAATCCGCCATCTTGGGCTTGCGCTGCACCGCAACGTGCCATCTAATGCACACGCCCACGTCACTCCCGGCGGGTTTTCACAAAAATGCCGGGCGTATAGGCGTGACAAGAACTCTCGCGGGGCGCAGGGGTCCGCGAGCAATACGGAACAATGGCCATGGCAGGCGACCGCGCACAAAACCTACAAGACACCTTTCTCAATCATGTCCGCAAAGCAAAAATCCCTCTCACGATCTTTCTCGTGAACGGGGTCAAATTGCAGGGCGTCGTCACCTGGTTCGACAATTTTTGCGTGCTGTTGCGGCGGGACGGCCACTCGCAACTCGTCTACAAGCACGCCATCTCGACCATCATGCCGGGTCATCCGATCCAGCTGTTCGAGGGCGCCGAAGAGGCGCCGGCCGGAGAAAAGGTCTGATTGGAGCCCCG
>DATBBS010000495.1:0-9435 GCA_036270895.1 Xanthobacteraceae bacterium | reverse complement strand
CGGCCCGAGCACCGGGAATTCCTTGAGCACGACGCGCAGCTTGCCGTCGCCCTTCATGATCTGGGTGAGGTCGCCGAGCGCGCGCTTGCAGTAGCCGCAATTGTAATCGAAGAACTCGACCAGCGTGACGTCACCCTGGGCGTTGCCGATCGTGACCTGGCGCGCCGAGTTGAACAGCGCCTCGGAATGATTCTTGACCGCCGCCTTGGCCTTTGCGGCTTCGGCGAGCTGCTTGCGCTTGTCGAGCTCGTTGGACACCTCCTCCAGCACCTCGGGATGGGCGAGCAGGTAGTCCCTGATGATCTGTTCGATCTCGCCGCGTTGCGGGGCGGAGAAGCTTTGCGCCCGAGACGGCGCCGGCAACATCAGCAAGGCGGCTGTGGCGGCGGCCGCGAGCAGGCGAGGGGTCGTGGTCATCAGGTTCTTCCTTTGTGATGGCGTTTCGGGACTCACTGGCGCATGCCGCCCGTATTGGGCGGCTTGAAGGTGGCGATGTCGTCGGCCTTGACCCAGCCGGGCGCGCCGGTCGGGAAGCGCGTCTTGGCGCGGGCGGCGAGCTGGCGGGCGGTCTTGTAGTCGCCGCGACTGAAGGCGGCCTGGGCGGAGGCGAGATCGGCCTGCGCGAGGTCGCCTTTTCGGCCATACGCCATGGCGAGATAATCGTAGCCGTCGGAGATGTCGGGATCGCGCGCCACCGCGGCGCGCAAATCGTTGATTGCCTCGTCGGCCAGCGAGGGCTGATTGGACGCCACCAAAGCCTGGCCGAGCAGGACCTGGACCAGGGCCTGGTTGGGGGCGGCCGCAAGGGCGTGCCGCAGCGGCGGAACGGCCTCGGCGGGTTTTCCGCCTTCGAGCAGCGCCTGGCCTTTGAGCTCGTGGAAATAGGGGTTGGCGGGCTGCGACTGGATCAGGCTGTCGATCTGCGCCACCGCGTCGCGGAGATCGCCGTGCCGATAAGCCGCGATCGCACGCGCGTAACGGGCCGGCAGGCTGGTGTCGCTCGGCGGGTAGCGGCGCTGCACCGACTCGGGCCGCTCCAGGAAGCCGTAGAGCTTGGCGCGCATCAGATCGTGCCGCGCCTGCAGCTCGGGGGAGTCCGTCTTGTCCCAATAGGGGCTGGTTCGCGCGATCTCCTGCAGGGCGGCGATTCGCTCGGTGGGCATCGGATGCGACTGGACGTAAGGGTCGACATATTGCGAGGCGAAGAGCGACTGGTCGGCAAAGCGCTTGAAGGTCTCGTACATGCCCCTGGCCGACTGCCCGGTCGCGGTGAGGAACTTCACGCCGGCGCGGTCGGCCTGCTCTTCCTGCTGGCGCTGATAGGCGAGGAGCGAGCGCATCACCACGCTCTGCGGCGCCAGCAGCGCCACCGCGGCCGGATTGCCGCCGACGCTTCCGCTGCGCGCCCCGGCGGCGGCGGCTCCGACCCCGAGCAGCATGGCGAGGATCGCGATCGTCTGCGCATTGGCGAGCTCGGCGCGCAACTTGGCGAGATGCCCGCCCGCGATATGGCCGGTCTCGTGCGCGAAGACGCCGATGATCTGGTTCGGCGTCTGCGCCTCCATCAGCGCCCCGGCATTGACGAAGATCCGCTTGGCATCGACCACGAAGGCGTTGAACGCGCGGTCGTTGATGATGACCACATGAATGTTCTGCTGCGCGAGACCGGCGGCGCGCAGGATCGGCTGGGTATATTCGCGCAGGAGCTGCTCGGTCTCGGCGTCGCGAATCAGCGGGACACCCTTCGGAATTTCCTGGGCGCGCGCCGGGCCGCCGGCGGCGAGCGCGCAGGCGGTCAGAACCGCAACCGAGCGCGAGGCCCGCAGGATCCGGCGCCGCTTGACAGGTCGTGCTTCTGGCATCATTCCCAATGCGTCTTCAAGAAAGTGTCGGCGTGACCAAGCTAGGGACGCTGCCGGGCGCGGTCAAACATTCGAGGCCGCGCCGGTTCGGGTGGTCGAGCGCAAGGTATTGAGTCGGCTGGCGGTTCTGGTCGAGGCACGGGTAACGCCACAACCCGACCGCATCCCCCGCCCGGGCCTAGACCAAGCGGGGAAATACGGCAACAGCGCGGCGGGCGCCTCACAGGTATTTGTTCGCACAAAAGGTTTGGTGACGATGCTGGAATCCGGAAGACGGCCGATCATCCCGTCGGCGCGCAGCGATGTGTCGCCCTTCATGGTGATGGACGTGATGGCGGCAGCCGCGCGGCTCGAGGCGGCCGGTACGCACGTCATCCACATGGAGGTGGGTCAGCCGGCCGCACCGGCGCCCGCGACCGCGCTCGCCGCCGCGCGCGCCGCGCTCGGCGGCCGGATCGCCTATACGGAGACGCTCGGCATCCCATCGCTGCGCGGCCGCATCGCCCGCCACTATGCGGAGCGCCATGGCGTCGAGATCGACCCCGCGCGGGTCATCGTCACCACCGGCTCCTCGGCCGGATTCATGCTCGCCTTTGTGACGCTGTTCGAACCCGGCGACCGGGTGGCGATCGCGAGCCCCGGTTATCCGCCCTATCGCCACATCCTGACCGCGCTCGGCTGCGAACCGGTGCTGATCGAGACCGCGGCGGCGACGCGCTGGGCGCTCACCGGCGAAGCGCTGCTGGCGGCGCATCGCGAGCGCCCGCTCGCGGGCGTGCTGGTCGCCAGTCCGGCCAATCCCACCGGCACCATGATGACGGCGGATGCGCTCGCGGACCTGATCGGCGCCGCCGAGGGCGCCGGCATCCGCTTCATCTCCGACGAGATCTATCACGGGCTCGACTATGCGTTCGCGGCCGCGACCGCGGCGCAATTCTCCGACCGGGCGATGATCCTCAACTCCTTCTCGAAATATTTCTGCATGACCGGGTGGCGGATCGGCTGGATGGTGGCGCCGGAGAATCTGGTGCGCACGATCGAGCGGCTGCAGCAGAATTTCTCGATCTCGGTGCCGACGCTGTCGCAGATCGCGGCCGAAGCCGCCTTCGACGGGCGCGCCGAGATGGACGAGGTCAAGCACGGCTATGAGGACAACCGGCGCATCCTGGTCGAGGGCCTGCCGGGGGCCGGACTCGACCGCTTTTTGCCGGCGGACGGCGCCTTCTATCTCTATGCCGACGTGTCGCGCTTCACCGCCGACAGCCACGATTTCGCGCAGCGCATGCTGGCCGAGGCCCATGTGGCGGTGACGCCCGGCCTCGATTTCGACCCGACCCATGGGCGCGAGTTCATCCGCCTGAGCTATGCGTGCTCGCGGGCGGAAACGCAGGACGCGGTGGCGCGGATCGGGCGCTGGCTGAAGCACAGGTAGGGGCCGTCGAAGGTATATCTAGAGCGTTTGCTGCCGTCCGGCCGTTACAGGCCATTGTTATATTGGTGGATTTTTACGTGGCCAGGATTGTCCGCGCCGAGTAGGCGAATGAGAACATTCTGTGAACATTCTCTTGGCAAATCGACGTTGAGATGGCAGTGTCCTATAGCCTTGAGATTCGATCGGTCGCATTCGCGGACTTGGAAAGCCTTCAATGAAAGTCGCAGGTTTGTTTGCGGGCATCGGCGGCTTCGAATTGGGCTTAGGTGCCGCCGGGCACGAGGCGGCCATGTTCTGCGAGATCTGGGAGCCCGCTCGTGCCGTGCTTGCGACACGCTTTCCCGATGTCGTGTGCGAAGCCGATGTAACCCGCTTGCGCTCGTTACCCCCAGGTATTGAGCTCCTCGTCGCCGGCTTTCCCTGCCAGGACCTCAGCCAAGCCGGCCTTACAGCGGGCATCGGAGGTTCCCGATCAGGTTTGGTGGAGCATGTCTTCCGACTGCTCGACCACCGTCGCATTCCCTGGGTGGTTCTGGAAAATGTATCGTTCATGCTTCATCTCGGGAAGGGCAAGGCACTGAACACGCTCGTGCGTGCATTCGAAGAGCGGGGCTATCGCTGGGCGTATCGCGTGGTCAACTCGCTTGCATTTCTGCCTCAACGTCGAGAGCGTGTTCTCTTCGTCGCCACGACGACGGATGTCGACCCGGCCGATGTCTTGTTGGTGGACGATGTTGATGCGCCCGAGAATAAGACGGCCTTATCCAGCCACGCGCACGGCTTCTATTGGACCGAGGGTATCCGTGGGCTCGGTTGGGCGCCTGACGCCGTTCCGACGTTGAAAAACGGGTCAACAATCGGAATTGCTTCTCCGCCCGCTGTGCTGCTTCCCGATGGAATGATCATAACCCCCGACGTTCGCGATGCCGAGCGATTGCAGGGATTCAACTCGGATTGGACCAAACCCGCCCAAGAGGTCGGCCGCTCGTCACTTCGTTGGTCGCTTGTGGGAAACGCGATTACCGTCCCCGTGGCCAAGTGGCTCGGCTCACGCCTGTCACGGCCCGGCCGTTATGACAAGGATCGCGATCATGTCTTGGCGCACGACCGGAGCTGGCCGAAGGCGGCGCGCTTCGACGGGACGCGCCGAATCCGCGTGCAAATCGGACCGTTTCCAGTTTGGAAGAAGCGTCCACCGCTGACGGAGTTCTTGAAACATGCGGGCCGTCCGTTGTCCGCCAGGGCAACACGCGGCTTTTTAAGCCGCACCGAGCGCGGTACACTTCGGTTCGTGCCCGGCTTTCAGGACCGGCTGCGCGCTCACCTATCGCTTATGGAAAAGAACCATCTGCACGTCACCGCAAACCTGGACCAACCGGTAGCCGTCGCCGCAGAATGAAGGCTCCTAAGCCCGCCGATCCTGCGCGGAGCGCCTTAATGGCGCGCGTTCGCCAGAAGGGGACCGCTGCTGAACTCGTCGTCGCCACCTCGTTACGCTCGCTTGGCGCTTCGTACCGTGTCAACGTCCGCAAACTTCCCGGTTCGCCGGATTTCGCCAATCGCACGCGAAAATGGGCGGTCTTTGTTCATGGATGTTTTTGGCACCAGCACGCCCGGTGCAAGCGCGCGACGGTGCCGAAATCGAATAGAAAGTTCTGGCAGGAAAAATTTGCGAGCAACCGCCAGCGCGATCAACGCGCTATCCGCAAGCTGAGACGATCCGGATACCGAGTAGCCGTCGTATGGGAGTGTGAAACCTCCGACGACGATCTCATTCGCGCTAAACTTTCACAGATCCTTGAATCGCGTCGCGTAGATGTGCGAAAGACGGTCGATCATTGATGCGTAGTGATAGATGTCGCCTGCCTGAGGAGCGGGTGGCTCTTCAATGAGATTCACGGGCGAGCCATCGTTGACGCATTCGATGACGACGATCGACAGCGCGTCGTATCCGGTGTCGCCGGTTCGCGAACGTCTCGGAAGCTGGCGGACCTTGTCGACGACTAGTTGGGCATCGCGTGGCTGATGGTGAGTGCTCCACACCGGATGGCTTGCCGGGTTCTCCCTGTTCCGATCAGGACTCAAATAGCGAGAAGACATATTGACCATCGCAAATCCCGCGGCGATTGCGTGGTCGGTCGCTCCGTGGACAGTCAGGTGCGACGAGTTGAGTTCATCGTAGAGGCGTGGCAGGGCGCGTTGATGCGCGGTCATGCAGGCCTTTGCTTCGAGTGCCGCCAAGACGCCCCCGACGGGGGCGCGCCGTAAGATCGGCAGCGCGTCTAGCTCGGTCTTTTCCGTGGACGTCAAGTCGATTTCATATTGGTCCACCATAGAGGACAAAGTGAGAGACGAAACATCGGTTGTTGCTCCGGACGCCGTACAGAGAACGAGATCGAGATTCTTCTTCCTATCATGGACGAAGTCGCGCATTTCGTGATTGATGCCGAAATGGACGAGCCCCTTCGCGACGTGCTGTTTTAACAAGGGGCACTTGCGGAGAAGATCGAAAACGATACCCCAGCAAGCGACCTTCGAATGATGATCGCTGCGCGAGTGGTATTGCCACCGTTTTCCGGATCGGTCCCGCCATTTACGCGTTGAAAGCGTTCTTACCAAAATTTGTGGACCCAACATATCAAGTTCCGTATCGATTCGTGGATTCGAGCAATGTACTCCAATAAACCCATCGGCGCTGTCACTTCCGCCATGGGAGCTCCTGCGCGGCGGTGGAGCACATCGGGCGGTGGCTCGGTGGGCGGCAGGCCGGATTCTAGAACTCGACGTCGAGCTCGAGCACTTCCTCGTGCTCGGCCTTGGCGGCCGCGACCCATTCCTGCATCTCGGGCAGCCCCATGATCGCCTCGCAATAGGCGGAGCAGACCGGGTCGAGCTTGACGTCATAGGTGAGGAAGCGCGTGCACACCGGCGCATACATGGCGTCGGCCATGCACGGCCGCCTGCCGAACAGGAAGGGGCCTTTGGAGTCCGCCAGACATTCGTTCCAGATCGCGAGGACGCGCGCGACGTCGGCGGCCGCGCCGGCCCATACCTTGAAGCCCGGAAAGCGGCCCTTGACGTTCATCGGCAAGGCCGAGCGAAGATTGCTGAAGCCCGAATGCATCTCGCCGCAGATCGAGCGGCAGGTGGCGCGCGCTGCACGGCTTTTCGGCATCAGCCCGGCGTCGGGCTTCACTTCGTTGAGATACTCGGCGATCGCCAAGGTGTCCCATACTTTTACCCCGCCATGGGTGAGGCACGGCACCAGGAAGGAGGGCGACAGCAGCAGCAACTCGGCGCGGATGGTCGGGTCGTCGCTCGACAGCATCTGCTCGACGAAGTCGAGACCCGCCAGCTTGCACAGCAACCAGCCGCGCAGCGACCAGGACCCGTAATTCTTGCTGTTGATGGTGAGCGTTGCCGGAGCCATGACGGATTACCTTCGTGGCGAGGCCCCGGCAGACCCCACGGTCGAAACGAGAAGCGATGATATATCAACTGCTTTCTGCTCGGCATCAAAAATCGGCTGGCGCGAAGCCGATCTCCCGCCGGCGTCCGGACGCGCCCCGTGCGCCTGGTCCCGGGGACGGCATTTTTTATCTCGCGGCGCCGCAAAAAATACCCTAGCGTGGGATCTGCCGGGAGTGCTCGAACGGGGTGCCGCGCGCGAGGCGCGCGGCGGGCGAATGCTCTATCAGGCTTATCAAGCCCACACCGACGTCATGGTCCCGGTGCGCGCCTTCGCCGGCATGGCGGCCGCCGCCGCCGGATGGCGTATGGGACACGCGGTGCCGCGCAATCTGACCGCGGCCTACGAGCTCATCGCGCGCACCGGCCTCACCCATGTGCGTCCGCCGTTCGGCATCGACAAGGTCATGGTCGGCAACGCCGAAGCGGAGGTGCGCGAGGAGGCGACCCGCGTCACGCCCTTCGCGACCCTGCTGCACTTCAAGAAGGACATCGTGCAGGCGCAGCCGCGCGTGCTGCTGGTCGCTCCGCTCTCCGGCCATTTTGCGACCCTGCTGCGCAGCACCGTGCGCACCATGCTGCCCGAGCACGACGTCTATGTCACCGACTGGCACAATGTGCGCGACGTTCCGACCCAGAAGGGCCCCTTCGGATTCGACGACTATGTGGCGCACCTGATCGAGTTTCTCGAGGCGATCGGCCCCGGCGCCCATATGGCGGCGGTCTGTCAGCCCTGCGTGGCGGCGCTCGTCGCGGCCGCCGTCATGGCGCAATCCGGAAACGCGGCACAGCCGCGCAGCATGACGCTGATGGCCGGCCCGATCGACACCCGCGTCAATCCGACCAAGGTCAATGCGCTGGCCAATTCGAAGCCGATCGAATGGTTCGAGCAGCATCTGATCGCGCGGGTGCCGTTCCGCTACGACGGCGCCTTCCGCCGCGTCTATCCGGGGTTCGTCCAGCTCGCCGCCTTCATGAGCATGAACATCGAGCGCCACGTGAAGGCCCACCAAGAGCTCTATGCGAACCTCGCCAATGGCGAGCTCGCCAAGGCCAAGGCGACCACAGATTTCTACGACGAATATTTCGCGGTGCTCGATCTCGCCGCCGAATTCTATCTGGAGACCGTCCGCCTGGTTTTCCAGGAGCACGCCTTGCCGCTCGGCCGCCTGACGTTTCGCGGCGAGACCGTCGATCCGGCCGCGATCCGGCGCACCATGCTGCTCACCGTCGAGGGCGAGAAGGACGACATCTGCGCCATCGGCCAGACCGTCGCGGCGCACGATCTGTGCACGGGCCTGCGGCCCTATCTCAAGCGCCATCACATGCAGCCGGGGGTCGGCCATTACGGCGTGTTCAGCGGCAAACGCTGGGAAGGCCAGATCTATCCGCTCATGAAGAACGTCATCCTGGCCAGCGATTGATGCTAGCCTTGCGGCCCGATGGCGAGCGACCTTCCATCCGCGCAGCGGCCCGCCCCGGCAACCATGCCGGCGCGCGTGCCCGTGCTGTTGAGCGTCCTGGCCGGCTATGTCGACAGCTGCACCTTCCTGGCGCTGTTCGGGCTGTTCGTCGCGCAGGTCACCGGCAGCTTCGTGCTCGCGGGCACGCTCTTCGTCACGCACCAGAACGGCGCGCTGATCAAGCTCCTCGCCATCCCGGCGTTTTTCGTCGCGGGCGTCGCCACCACGGTGATCGTCCGGCGTGCGGCGCGCGGCCGGTCCGCATTGCCGGCCACGCTGGGGCTTGAGGCGGCGCTGCTCGCCGGGCTGTTTGCCTGCTGGCTGCGCGCGGGCCCCTTCACCGATCCGGATGCGCCGGCCGCCGTGCTCGCAAGCCTGTTCGGGCTTTCGGCCATGGGGGTGCAGAGCGCCTTGGTGCGGCTCCTGCCACAACGATATCCCTCGACCAACGTCATGACGACCAACACCACGCAGCTCGCGATCGACGCGGCCGACCTGGCGATGACGTGGCGGGCGCGCCGGCGATGGCCGCACGACGCCGCGGTGGCGGCCGCGTATGCGGGGGTCAAGAAGCGATTGAGCGTGCTGGCGCCGATCGTGCTCGGATTTCTCGCCGGCACGGTCGCGGGCGCCGTCGCTTATGTGGGTCTCGACCTGTGGTGCATCCTGTTCGCGATCGCGGTCGCGGCCGGGCTGGCGGCCTGGACGAGCCTGCGCGGGGATTAGCGCAGCGCCGCCGCGATATTGCCGCCGTCGACGGTGGTGACGTCGGCGGTGGTCTTGAGCGCCATCGCCTGCGCCACGAATGCCTGCGCGACGTCTTCCGCCGTCACCTCGCGTCCGAGCAGGTTGCCGCTCATGTAATCCTTCTCGGAAAGGCCGCGCGCCTGCGCGCGCTGCGCGATCATCTCGTCGGTCAGGATTCCCGAGCGGATGCGGTCGGCATTGACCGCGTTGGCGCGAATGCCGTCCGCCCCGTAGTCGAGCGCGTATTGGCGGACCAGGAACAACGTCGCCGCCTTGGCGACCCCGTAGGGGCCGAAATTCGGGCCGGGGTTCACGGCCTGCTTGGAGACGTTGAACAGAAGGCAGCCGCCGGTGCCTTGCGCCAGCATGATCTTGACCGCGGCCTGCGCCACCTTCTGATGGCCGAAGAAATTCAGCTCGAAACTTTCACGCAAAATGGCTTCGTCGACTTCGCCGATCTTGC
>DATBBS010000494.1:0-1737 GCA_036270895.1 Xanthobacteraceae bacterium | reverse complement strand
CGCCAGGTGCTCGAGCTCATCAAGGATCCGCTGACCCACATGGTCCGCAACTCGGCGGATCACGGCCTGGAGACGCCGGCCGAGCGCCGCGCGCTCGGCAAGCCCGAGAAAGGCACCATCCGCCTCGCCGCCTATCACGAGGGCGGTCACATCATCATCGAGATCACCGACGACGGGCGCGGTCTCAACACCGCGCGGATCAAGGCCAAGGCGATCGCGAGCCGGCTCATCACGGAAGCCGCCGCCGCGAAGCTGAGCGAGCAGCAGATCCACAAATTCATCTTCGCGCCCGGCTTCTCCACCGCCGCCACCGTGACCAGCGTGTCGGGCCGCGGCGTCGGCATGGACGTGGTGCGCACCAACATCGACCAGATCGGCGGCACCATCGAGGTCAAGTCGACCCCGGGCGAGGGCTCGAGCTTCATCATCAGGATCCCGCTCACGCTCGCGATCGTATCGGCGCTGATCGTGGAAGTCGCCAACGACCGCTTCGCCATCCCGCAGCTCGCGGTCGTCGAGCTGGTGCGCGCGCAGAGCAATTCCGAGCACAAGATCGAGCGCATCAAGGACGCGCCGGTGCTGCGCCTGCGCGACAAGCTGCTGCCGTTGATCCATCTGCAGAGCCTGTTGAAGATGAACAACGGCACCGAGGGCGATCCGGAGAACGGATTCATCGTGGTGACCCAGGTCGGCAACCAGACCTTCGGCATCGTCGTCGACGCCGTCTTCCACACCGAGGAAATCGTCGTCAAGCCGATGTCGACGCGGTTGCGCCATATCAGCATGTTCTCCGGCAACACCATCCTGGGCGACGGCTCGGTGATCATGATCATCGACCCCAACGGCATCGCCAAGACGGTCGGCGGCACCGGCGGCCAGCACACGGCGGAGGATGTCGACACCAAACAGCACGGCTCGACCGAAGAGGCGACCTCGCTCCTGATCTTCCGCGCCGGCACGGCGCAGCCCAAGGCGGTGCCGCTGTCCCTCGTCACGCGCCTCGAGGAGCTCGACACCAAGAAGATCGAGATGTCGAACGGCCGCCCGCTGATCCAGTATCGCGGCCAGCTCATGCCGCTCATCCGCGTCAACGAAGAGGTCAAGATCAGGACCGAGGGCACGCAGCCGCTGCTGGTGTTCTCCGACGAGGGCCGCTCCATGGGCCTGGTCGTCGATCAGATCATGGACATTGTCGAGGACCGGCTCAATATCGAGGTCCCGAGCGAGACGCCCGGCGTGCTCGGCTCGGCGGTGATCAAGGGACAGGCGACCGAGATCCTCGACGTCGGCCATTACCTGCCGCTGGCGTTCGAAGACTGGCTGATCCGCACCGAGAAGAAGATGAAGGCCAAGTCGCGCACCATCCTGTTCGTCGAGGACTCCGCCTTCTTCCGCAACATGCTCACGCCGGTGCTGCGTTCCGCCGGCTATTCGGTCACGACGGTGGGCGGCGCCCATGACGCGCTCGCCGTGCTCAAGAACGGCGACCCGGTCGACCTCATCGTCACCGATCTCGAGATGCCCGAAATGAGCGGCTTCGAGCTCGCCGAGGCCGTGCATGCCGACGCGCGCACCGCCAATCTTCCGATCATCGCGCTCTCGGCGCTCACCTCGCCCGAGGCGATCGAGCGTGGACGGCAGGTCGGCTTCCACGACTACATCGCCAAGTTCGACCGTCCGGGCCTGATCGCGGCGCTCAAGGAACAGACCGCCAACATGGGAGAGGCGGCATGACCG
>DATBBS010000493.1:0-2255 GCA_036270895.1 Xanthobacteraceae bacterium | reverse complement strand
CTTGCGGCCGAGCCAACCGGCCTCGACATATTTCACCAGCAGCGGACACGGCCGGTATTTCGAATCCGCCAGCCCCTCGTGCAGCACCTGCATGACCGACAGGCAGGTGTCGAGGCCGATGAAGTCGGCGAGCTCGAGCGGTCCCATCGGATGGTTGGCGCCGAGCTTCATGGCGGTATCGATCGCCTCGACCGAGCCGACGCCTTCATACAGCGTGTAGATCGCCTCGTTGATCATCGGCAGCAGGATGCGGTTGACGATGAAGGCCGGGAAGTCCTCGGACACGGCGATCTTCTTGCCGAGCTTCTGCGTGAACTCCCTCACGGTCTCGAAGGTCTTGTCCTCGGTGGCGATGCCGCGGATCAGCTCGACGAGCTCCATCACCGGCACCGGATTCATGAAATGGATACCGATGAACTTCTCCGGTCGGTCGGTCGCGGCGGCCAGACGCGTGATCGAGATCGAGGACGTGTTGGAGCCGATGATGGCCCCCGGCTTGAGCGACGGGCAGAGCGCGGTGAAGATCTTGCGCTTCACATCCTCTTTCTCGGCCGCCGCCTCGATGACGAGGTCGCAGTCGGAAAATCCCTCCATGGTCTCGGCCGGCGAGATGCGCTTGAGCGCCGCCTGGCGTTCGTCCTCGCTGATGCGCTTGCGGCTGACCTGGCGCGCCATGTTGCCGTTGATGGTGGCGATGCCGGAATTGATCCGGTCGGTGCTGACGTCGTTGAGGCGCACGTCGAGACCCGCCAGCGCGCACACATGGGCAATGCCGCTGCCCATCTGACCCGCTCCGATCACCCCTACTTTACGAATACTATGCGCCATTGTGTCGCCCACTGGCCTTCCCGGTTGGACTGGTCGCGCCGGCGCGCGAGTGGGGAAACCGGTTCGCCCCGAAAACCCGTTAGAACAAGACCTTAGAGCAGTTTTCGTATGCAAGAGACGAAAACCGATCCGGCCCGCGCGGTCCGCGCAAATGCGCCGTCCCTGTGGCGCGGCGCGACGTTGTAGCGCGAACCCCGTCCTCTCGCCACCAATTCGCGCCGGGACCTGGCGAGGTGGTTACTTACCGATCTTCGCGAGTTCCTCCGCGAGCTCGGGCAGCGCCTTGTAGAGATCGGCGACGAGGCCGTAATCGGCGACCTGGAAGATCGGCGCCTCCTCGTCCTTGTTGATGGCGACGATGACCTTGGAATCCTTCATGCCGGCCAGATGCTGGATCGCGCCCGAGATACCGACCGCGATATAGAGCTCGGGCGCCACCACCTTGCCGGTCTGCCCGACCTGCCAGTCATTCGGCGCATAGCCGGCGTCGACCGCGGCCCGCGACGCGCCCATGGCGGCCCCCAGCTTGTCGGCGACCGGCTCGATGTATTTGGTGAAATTCTCGCGGCTCTGCATGGCGCGCCCGCCCGAGATGATGATCTTGGCGGAGGTGAGCTCGGGGCGCTCGGATTTCGACAGCTCCTCGCCGACGAAGGACGAGATGCCGGGATCGGCCGCGGCGCCCACCGTCTCGACCGGCGCGGAACCGCCCGCGGCGGCGGCCGGGAAGGCGGTGGTGCGCACCGTGATCACTTTCTTGGCGTCCTTCGAGCGCACGGTCTGCACCGCGTTGCCGGCATAGATCAGCCGCTCGAAGGTGTCGGGCGCGAGCACCTTGGTGACGTCGGAGATCTGCATCACGTCGAGCAGGGCCGCCACGCGCGGCATGACGTTCTTGGCCGTCGTGGTCGACGCCCCCACGATCGCCTCATAGGCCGGCGCGAGCGAGACGATCAACGCGGCGACCGGCTCCGCCAGCATGTGCTCATAGGCGGCGGCGTCGGCGAGCAGCACCTTGGCGACGCCCGCGAGCTTCGCCGCCGCGTCCGCCACCGCGCGCGCGTCCTTGCCGGCGACCAGCACATGGGTGTCGCCACCCAGCGCCTTGGCGGCGGTGAGCGCCTTGTGGGTCGCGTCCTTGAGAGTCTTGTTGTCGTGCTCGGCGAGGAGAAGCGCGGTCATCCCAGCACCCCGGCGTCGTTCTTCAATTTGGCGACGAGCTCGGCGACCGAGCCGACCTTGGCGCCAGCCTTGCGGCCGGGCGGCTCGCTCGTCTTCACGACCTCGAGCCGCGGCGCGACGTCGACCCCGTAGTCGGCCGGCGACTTCTCGTCGATCGGCTTCTTCTTCGCCTTCATGATGTTGGGCAGGCTGGCGTAGCGCGGCTCGTTGAGCCGCAGATCGGTGGTGACGATCGCGGGCGACTT
>DATBBS010000492.1:0-6128 GCA_036270895.1 Xanthobacteraceae bacterium | reverse complement strand
CGAGGCCTATGATTTTCTCTATGCCAGCCCCGAGGGCGTGAAGATCTATGCGCAATACGCCAAGGTGAGCGAGGCGCTGGCGACCCGCATCCGCGACGAGTTCCTGCCGAAAGCGGCCATGAATCCGGATCGCGTGTCCGGTATCGATGCCATCACCCAGGACGCCATCGCCTTCAAGGTGCTGCAGGCGCCACTCAGCAAGGAGCAGCTCGGCGAGCTCATCCAGATCCCGCCGCGGAACTGAGGCGCGAGGCGGCTGACCGGCCTTTTCGCCGTCATTTCCTGCGTGGCATTGATATACGTGGCACGCTAGGTGCATATCGGTCGCCAGGTCGCGGCCGGTCGGTTCACGCGGAGGACATCATGAGAAAACACCGTTTCTGGCTCACGCTGGCGCTCGCGCCGATGTTCCTCTGGTTGGCCGCATCACCCACGTTCGCCCAGAGCTTCCCCGACAAGCCGCTCAAGCTGGTGTTGCCCTATTCGCCCGGCGGGATCGTCGATTTCGTCGGGCGCACGCTCGCCCAGTATCTCGGCGACGCGATCGGCCAGCCGGTGGTCGCCGAGAACCGGCCGGGCGCGGGCGGCATCGCGGGCACCGACGCGGTCGCGCGCGCTGCGCCCGACGGCTACACGATGGTCATCATGGACCCGGCCATCGTCATCAATCCGACGCTGCAGCCGAGCGTTCCCTATGATCTGTTCAAGCAGCTCGCCACCGTCTCGATCATCTCGACGTCTCCCGAGGTCCTCGTGGTGGCGCCCCAGCTTCCGGTCAAAAGCGTCGCCGACCTCGTCGCCTACGGCAAGGCCAATCCGGGCAAGCTCAATTTCGGCTCGGCCGGAATCGGAACCACACCGCATCTCGCCGGCGAGATGTTCAAGCAGCGCACCGGCATCGACGCCACGCACGTGCCTTATCGCAGCATCGGCCAGTCCTATCCCGACATGATGGCGAACAAGATCCAGTTCTCCTTCTCCAGCATCGCGGGTGCGCTGCCCTTCACCCGTGACGACCGCGTGCGCGCGATCGCCACCACCGGCCTCACGCGCAGCAGCGTCTATCCCGATCTGCCAACGGTCGACGAGGCGGGCCTCAAGGGCTTCACGGTCGATCTCTGGCTCGGCGTCTTCGTGCCGGCGGGCGTGCCCGCGGACGTGATGGCCAAGCTCAACGGCGCGATCTCCAAGGTTCTGCAGAATCCCGATTTCAAGACCGCGATCGCCAAGGTCGGAGTCGAGCCGCGCGGCACCACGCTCGCCGACGGCGCCACGACCCTCAAGGCCTCGTTCGAGATGTGGAAGAAGGTCATCGTCGACGGCAACATCAAGGAGAATTGAGGCCAAGAGGCCTTGCGCGTCATTGCCCGCGAACGCGGGCAATCCAGTAATCACCGACATTTCGCAATGGCTGAGCGCTGCCAAACCGCCACGGAATACTGGATGCCCCGCTTGCGCGAGGCATGACGGCTCAGAGAATGGGACGATGAAAATTCGGGCCGAGAAAGATTTCTGGTCGGGCGTGATGTTCCTCGGCTTCGCGCTGGTCGCGATCGTGGCGGCGCGCGGCTACTCCATGGGCAGCGGCGGCAAGATGGGGCCCGGCTATTTCCCGATGCTGCTCGGCATCGCGCTGGCGGGCCTCGGCGCGCTGCTGGTGGGACGCTCGCTGGTGCTCGAGGGTGCGCGGGTGACGCGGCTGCAGGTGCGCCCGACGCTGATGATCGTGCTCGGCGTCATCCTGTTCGGACTCATGATCCCCTATCTCGGCCTCGTGGTCGCGCTCGCCACCGTCACGGCGGTGTCGGCCTTCGCGAGTCGCGAGTCGCGCCCGCTCGAGGTGGCGGCGCTCGCCGCCGTGCTGGCGGCCTTCTCGGTCGGCATCTTCGTCTACGCGCTGCGCCTGCCGCTCACCGTCTGGCCGGCGCTGTAGGCCGGCGATGGATTTCATCTCGAATCTGTCGCTCGGCCTCGGCGTCGCGCTCAGCCTCCAGAACCTCGGCTATTGCTTCATCGGTGCGCTCCTGGGCACCATCGTGGGCGTGCTGCCGGGCATCGGCCCGGTCACCACGGTCGCGATGCTGCTGCCGATTTCCTTCACGTTGCAGCCGGTGTCGGCCCTCATCATGCTGGCGGGCATCTATTACGGGGCGCAATACGGCGGCTCGACCACCGCGATCCTGGTCAATATTCCCGGCGAGGCTTCCTCGGTGGTGACCACGATCGACGGCCACCAGATGGCCCTGCGCGGTCGCGCCGGCCCGGCGCTCGGGATCGCGGCGATCGGCTCCTTCTTTGCGGGCTGCGCCGCTACGCTGCTGATCTCGATTGCGGCGCCGCCGCTCGCCGCGATCGCGCTGGAATTCGGCCCGGCCGAATATTTCTCGCTGATGGTGTGCGGCCTGATCGCCGCGGTGGTGCTGGCGCACGGCTCCATCATCAAGGCGATCGCCATGGTGATCCTCGGGTTGCTGCTGGGGCTCGCCGGCACCGACGTCAATTCCGGCATCCGCCGCTTCGATTTCGGCTTCCAAGGGCTCGCTGATGGCATCGAGTTCGTGGCGCTGTCGATGGCGATCTACGGGCTGGCCGAGGTCGCCTACAATCTCGAGCGCAAGGCGGAGCAGGGCGTCGTCACCCGCAATGTCGGCCGGGTATGGCCGGGCTGGGCCGACATCAAGACCTGCATTCCGTCGATCCTGCGCGGAACGGCTCTCGGCTCGATCCTGGGCGTGCTGCCCGGCGGCGGCGCGCTGCTCGCCTCCTTCGCCGCTTACACGCTGGAGAAGAAAGTCGCCAAGCCGCCGCGCAGCTTCGGCCAGGGCGACATCCGCGGGGTGGCGGCGCCGGAGTCGGCCAACAACGCGGGCGCCCAGACCTCGTTCATTCCGATGCTCACGCTGGGCATCCCGTCGAATCCCACCATGGCGATGATGATCGGGGCATTGATGATCCACGGCATTGCGCCCGGCCCGCGCGTGATGACGGAGCGGCCCGAGCTTTTCTGGGGTCTGGTCGCCAGCATGTGGGTGGGCAATCTCATGCTGGTGATCCTCAATCTGCCGCTGGTCGGCGTGTGGGTGCGCTTCCTGCGGATTCCCTACCGAATACTGTTTCCAGCCATCGTCGGCTTCTGCTGCATCGGCACGTACACGATCAACAGCAACGTCTTCGACGTGTTCGTGATGGGTTTTTTCGCGCTGTTCGGCTACCTCTGCCTCAAGCTCGAATGCGAGCCGGCGCCGCTCATTCTCGGTTTTGTGCTCGGCCCCCTGATGGAAGAGAACCTGCGGCGCGCGCTCCTGATCTCGCGCGGCGACCCCATGGTGTTCGTGCAGGAGCCGATCAGCCTCGGCTTCCTGATCGCCTCGGCGCTGCTGCTGGTCGTGGTCGCGGCCCCCGCCATCCGGGCCAAGCGCGAAGAGGCGTTGCAGGAGTAGGTGACGGGGTACTGGATGCCCGCTTTCGCGGGCATGACGGTTCAGGATTTGTGGCGTTCGATCATCGCCAGCACATCGACCGGCGACACCGGCGCCTGCATCACCTCGACACCGAATGGCGCGAGCGCGTCCTCGATCGCCGACGCGATCGCGGCGGCGACCGGCAGCACGCCGGACTCGCCCACGCCCTTGATGCCGAGCGGATTGAGGGGCGTCGGCGAGCACATGTGGATCATCTCGATCGCCGGCACCTCGGCCGCCATCGGCAGCAGGTAGTCGGCGAGCGTCGTCGTCAGGGGCTGGCCGCCGGCGTCGAAACACATGCGCTCGAACAGCGCGTTGCCGAGCCCATGGACGGCGCCGCCGATCACCTGGCCGTCGACGATCATCGGATTGATGACGTTGCCGCAGTCGTGCACGAACACGATTCGCCGCGCCGTCACCTCGCCGGTCTCGATGTCGACCTCGACCTCGGCAACGGAGCACCCGTTGGCATAGGTCATCGGGTCGATCACCACATGCTCGGTCGCTTCCATGCCGGGCGCGACACCCTTCGGCAGCTGGTAGCCGGGCGTCCCGCTGGCGGCCCGCACCACGTCGGCGAAGCTCACGCGCAGATCCGAGCCCGTGACCCGCACCGCGCCTTGGTCGAGCTCGAGGTCCTGTTCGGCCGCTTCCAGCATCTGGCCGGCGACCTTCAGGAGCTTTTTGCGCACCGCCAGCGCCGCCACATGCGCCGACGAGCCCGCCATGACGGCCTGCCGGCTGTTGAAGCCGCCGAAGCCGAGCGCGATCGCGTCGGTATCGCCGGTGGTGACCGCGATGCCCGTCCGGTCGTGGCCGAGTTGGGCCGCGACGAGCTCGGCCAGCATGGTCTTGGTGCCCTGGCCCATCGCGACCGCGCTCGACTCGACCTGGATCCTGCCGGATGTGCCGATGCGCACCGTCACCGGCTCGTAGGGACCGCGGCCGGTGCCCTCGACGTAATTGGCGATGCCGATGCCGAGATGGCGCCCCGCCTCCCGGGCGGCCCGTTGGCGCGCCGGAAAGTCCGCCCAGCCGGCGCCGTCGAGCGCCTTCTGCTGGCACAGCGGATAATCGCCGCTGTCGAGCACGACCTGGATGTTGCCGCGCGTCTTGAGCGGCCGCGCATAGGGCATCTTGTCGGCCGCCACCAGGTTGCGCCGGCGCACCTCGGCGCGGTCGAGGCCGAGCTCGCGCGCCATCGCGTCGATCAGGCGTTCCATCGCGAAGACGCCCTGCGGCTGCCCGGCGCCGCGCACCGGCGTCACCGCCACCTTGTTGGTGAGCGCGAGCCGGATCTCCATTGCGTAGGCGGGGATGTCGTAGGCGAGCGGCATCGCCGCGACCGATCCGTAGGGCACGTTGACGCCGCGCGCCGTATAGGCGCCGTGGTCGTGGATCAGGGTCCCGCGCAGGCCCAGGATGCGCGCCGCCTCGTCGAACGCGATCTCGACGTCCCAGTATTGGTCGCGCTCCTGCGTGGTGGCGACGAAATGCTCGCGCCGGTCCTCGATCCACTTGACCGGGCGGCGCAGAAGGATCGCTGCCACCACGGTCGCCGCCTCTTCGGGGTAGAACACGAGCTTGGGGCCGAAGCCGCCGCCGATCTCGGGCGCGATGACGCGGATCTGCTTCTCGTGGCGGCCGAGCAGGTCGCACAGCATCTGGCGGCCGGAATGCGGCGTCTGGGTCGAGCTCCACACCGTGAGCCGATCCTCGGTCTCGTCATGGCGCGCCACCAGCCCGCGGCATTCGACCGAGTGGCTGCCGCCGCGGTGCAGCCAGAACTGCCGGCGCAGCCTGCGCGGAGCCTGCGCGAAAGCCTGGTCGATCTCGCCATAGCCGAGCTTGAATTCGGCCGCGAGGTTGTGCGGCGCGTTGCGGTGCACGCGCGGCGCATCCTCGGCGAGCGCCGCACGGCAATCGCTCGCGGCCGGCAGTGGCTCGTAGCTCACATCGATCAGCGCAGCGGCGTCTTCCGCGACATAGCGGCTCTCCGCCACCACGATCGCGATCGGCTCGCCCACATGGACGACCTCGTCGCCGGCGAGGATCATGCGGTCGACTTGCTGGCGATAAGCCGGGCTCGGCAATCCGACGGCGAGGCGCTCGGTGGTCAGGTGAGGTCGCAGGTCGTCGAGGGTGAGCACCGCGTGAACGCCGGGCAGCGCGAGCGCCGCCGCCGTGTCGATATGGCGGATGAGCGCGTGCGGCTCGGCGCTGCGCACGAAGGCAGCTTCCAGCATGCCGGACAGGCGGATGTCGTCGACGAACCGGCCCTTGCCGCGCAGGAGGGGGTCGTCTTCCAGCCGGGGAGACTCGACGCGCTTGTGGCTCACCCGGTTGCCTCATCGGCCGCCCGCGATCGCAAGGGATTTGCGACAGACAAAAAGCCCGATAAATCGTACATACGTAGGCCGAAATGCCGCTGTCAATCGCGGGTCAGCCGCGACAAGCGCGCGGCTTGATCTCGCGCCGTCGCGAAGGGCAAGATGCCCAGAGCGCCACGCCGCAGTTCCCCTGCGGCCTGCCATCAATCCAGGAGAACGGGATGTCTTCCACGCTCGTCCATACGCCCCATGAGGGCAAGGTCGGCTACCGCGGCCTGCGCGGCTGGCTCGACGAGGTGCAGAAAATGGGCGAGCTGCTGCACGTCAACGGCGC
>DATBBS010000491.1:0-15803 GCA_036270895.1 Xanthobacteraceae bacterium | reverse complement strand
GGTGAAGACCGTGTGCGACAGATATTCCAGATTGACCTGATGGCAGATGCCGGTGCCGGGCGGCACGACGCGGAAATTCTCGAAACTGCGTTGCGCCCATTTCAGGAAGCGGTAGCGCTCCTGGTTCTGCTTGTACTCTTCATCGACATTCTTCTTGAGCGAATCGTTGCTGCCGAAGAAATTGACCGCGACCGAGTGGTCGATCACCAGGTCCACCGGAGCCAGCGGGTTGATCTTCTTGGGATCGCCGTCGAGCAGCTTCATCGCATCGCGCATCGCGGCGAGATCGACCACTGCCGGCACGCCGGTGAAATCCTGCATCAGCACGCGCGCGGGGCGGAACGCGATCTCGCGCTCCGACGTCTTGGTCTTGAGCCACTGCGCGAAGGCGAGGATGTCGTCCTTGGTGACCGAGCGCCCGTCTTCGTTGCGCAACAGATTCTCCAGCAGCACCTTCATTGAGAACGGCAATCGCGAGATTCCCTTGAGACCGTTCTTTTCAGCCACCGGAAGGCTGTAATACGCATAGGTCTTGGAGCCGACCTTGAGCGATCGGGCACATTTGAAGCTGTCGAGCGAGGTCATGACCTTGGGTTCCATGCCGGCGGGTGAGGTGCCGGGCTGCTTTCGGTAGGAGGTTACCGGGACTGAATTTCTGCGCCCGCGGGTCGGGCGGCGCTTATTAGCCCGACTGCGGTTTAAGATGTGGCTTATAAGGGCTTTTTCCGATTTCTGCCACACGAACCAGAAGCATGGCGATGGCTAGGTTAAGGGGTTGGTTCGATCTGCCGCAGGGTCATGGCCGGGCGGCCGCTGCGGGGCCGCGCTGATGCGGCTTTGGGGACGTGATCTGGCCTGTATCCGGGGCGGCCGCGAGGTCTTCGCCGGACTCGATTTCGCGGCAGATTCGGGCGAGGCCCTGGTGGTAACCGGCCACAATGGTGCTGGAAAAACCACGCTTTTGCGCCTGATCGCCGGCCTTCTGGAGCCCGCCCAGGGCCGGATCGGGCTGTCGGGCGGACCCGCAGACGCAAGCCTGCCCGAGCAGGCGCATTATCTCGGCCATCGCGACGCCCTCAAGCCAGCCCTGACGGTGATGGAGAACCTTCAATTCTGGTATGCGTTTCTAGGTGGCCGGGATGCACCGGCCGCATCGGCGCTGGAGACGGTCGGTCTCGACGGCCTGGCAAATCTCCCGGCCGGCTACCTGTCGGCCGGCCAGCGCCGCCGCTTCTCGGTGGCGCGGCTGCTTGTGGCGCCGCGACCGATCTGGCTGCTCGATGAGCCCACCGCGGCGCTCGACTCGGCCGGCCAGCAGCGCCTTCTGGGGCTGATGCAGGCGCATCTTGCGGGCGGCGGCATCATCGTGGCCGCAACCCACGGGCCGCTCGGCCTGACGGCCGCCAAGGAACTCCGGCTGGGGGCGGCGCCATGATGGCGCTGCGCGCAAGGGCGCTCCGCGCGGCGCCGGGGCGAGGGCAAGTCTCATGACGGCCCTGCGCGCGCTCCTCGTCCGCGACATGCGCATGGCGGTGCGCATCGGCGGCGGCGCCCTGATGGGGGTGCTGTTCTTCCTCACCGTGGTGACGCTCATGCCCTTCGCGATCGGCCCGGACCTCGCATTGCTGCGCCGGATCGGCCCGGCAATCCTGTGGATCGGCGCGCTCCTCGCCTCGCTGCTGGCGCTCGATCGCCTGTTCGCGGCCGATTACGAGGACGGCTCGCTCGATCTGATCCTGATGGGCGCCTCGCCGCTCGAGCTCACCGTCGCCATCAAGGGACTCGCGCACTGGCTCACCACCGGCTTGCCGCTGGTGGTGGCGGTGCCGGTGCTCGGGCTCCTGCTCAACCTCGAGCCGGCCGCCATCGGTGCGGTGGCGCTCACCCTCCTGGTGGGCACGCCGGCGCTCACTTTCATCGGCCTCGTGGGCGCCGCGCTGGCGGTGGCGTTGCGCCGCGGCGGGCTGTTGCTGCCGGTCCTGGTGCTGCCGCTCGCGGTGCCGGTGCTCATCTTCGGCGTCGCGGCCGCCAACGCGGCCATCGTCGGACCGGTGCCGTTCGGCACGCCCTTCACCATTCTGTGCGCCCTGACGCTGATGAGCCTAGTGATCGGGCCGTTCGCGGCCGCCGCGACGTTGCGCCACGGATTGGACTGACGAGACTTTTTCCGTACAAGCGCCGCATTCCACGCCTAACCCGCCACAAGTCCCGCATGCTCTCGTTGTGATGGGTTTTGCACGGCCAAGTGGTTTCCACCTTGCCCGAAAAGCCGCTATGAGAAGCCCATGGCCCTGGTCGATCTTGCCAATCCGACGCGTTTCCTCAATTTCACCGAGCGGGCGCTGCCCTGGCTTACGGCGGCCACGGTATTCGCATTCGCGGTCGG
Organism: Xanthobacteraceae bacterium; assembly: GCA_036270895.1. Classification (GTDB taxonomy): domain Bacteria; phylum Pseudomonadota; class Alphaproteobacteria; order Rhizobiales; family Xanthobacteraceae; genus JAVDCA01. Next base: position 13,417 of record DATBBS010000491.1, on the reverse strand, counting down.
GATCGGGCAGGCCCTGTTCGTCGCGCCCGACGACTACCAGCAGGGCGCCACCGTCAAGATCATGTTCATTCACGTGCCGTCGGCCTGGCTCGGCATGTTCTGCTGGAGCCTGATGAGCGTGGCGGCGCTCGGCACCCTGGTGTGGCGCCATCCGCTGGCCGACGTTGCGGCCAAGACCGCCGCTCCGATCGGCGCCGCCTTCACGTTTCTCTGCCTGTTCACCGGCTCCATGTGGGGCCGGCCGATGTGGGGCACCTATTGGCAGTGGGACGCGCGGCTGACCTCGGTGCTCGTGATGTTCATCATGTATCTCGGTTTGATCGCGCTCTGGCGCTCCGTCGAGGAGCCGACGCGCGCCGGCCGCGCCGCCGCGATATTGACCCTGGTGGGCGCCATCAACCTGCCGATCATCAAATTCTCCGTCGACTGGTGGAATACCTTGCACCAGCCGGCCTCGGTCTTCCGGCTCGGCGGCCCGACGATACACCCGAGCATCCTGGCTCCGCTATTCGCGATGGCGATCGCCTTCACGCTGTTGTTCACGACGCTGCATCTCGCGGCAATGCGCAACGAGATCCTGCGCCGACGGGTGCGGAGCATGTTGCTGTTGCGCGCGCGCACGCAGGAAAGCCGGGCCGGGGGCTGAGATGGAGCTTGGACCGCATGCGATCTTCATCGTCGCCGCCTACGGGGCGGCGGCGGTGGTCGTGGCGTCGCTGATCGCCTGGGTGGTGCTCGATTTTCGCGCCCAGAAGCGCATGCTGGGCGATCTCGAGGCGCACGGCGTGACGCGCCGCTCGGCCGACATCAAGGAGCCCGCGTGAGCGCGCTACAGCAAGGAGACGCGCCGCGCCGGACGCGGCTCACCGTCGCGGTGCCGCTCGTGCTGTTTCTCGGTGTCGCGGCGCTGTTCTTCGTGCGCCTTTTGAGCGGTGGCGACCCCTCGCTTCTCCCCTCCGCGCTGATCGGCCATCCGGCGCCGCAGACGGATTTGCCGCCGGTCGAGGGCCTCACGCGCGACGGCCAGCCGGTGCCGGGTCTGTCGTCGGCGGATTTCAAGGGCGGGGTGGTACTGCTCAACGTGTGGGCATCGTGGTGCGTGCCATGCCGCGACGAGGCGCCGCTGTTGATGCGGATCGCACAGGACAAGCGCATCCGCGTCTTCGGCATGAATCAAAAGGATCGGCCGGAGAACGCGCGCCGCTTCCTCGGCCGTTATGGCAATCCGTACGGGGCCTCCGGGGCCGATATCAGCGGCCGCGCTTCGATCGAATGGGGCGTCTACGGCGTGCCGGAGACCTTCATCGTCGGCCGCGATGGCAGGATCGCCTACAAGCTGGTCGGGCCGATCACGCCGCAAAACCTGGAACAGGTCGTCAAGCCCGAGATCGAGAAAGCGCTGGCCGGCGGCTCGTAAGCGCGTCAGCGCGACGACGCTTCCTCGCGTTCGGCTTCCGCCTCCGGGTTGGGGCCCGCGGCGGCGTATTTCATCAGCAGCGGATATTGCAGCATCGCGAAGCCGAAGGTCAGCGGCGTGAAGCCGAACAGCTTGAAGCTGACCCAGAAATCCGTGCTCTGGGTGCGCCACACGACCTCGTTGACCACCGCCATCACGATGAAGAAGGCCGCCCAGCGGAAGGTCAGCTTGCGCCAGCCCTCCTCGGTGAGATGAAACATCGAGTCGAACACGATCGCCAGCAACGGCTTGCCGAGCAGGTAGCCGCCAATCAAGGTTGCGCCGAACAGCGTGTAGATGATCGTGGGCTTGATCTTGATGAAGGTATCGTCGTGGAAGACCAGCGTGAGCGAGCCGAACACCAGCACGATCACCGCCGTGACGACCGGCATGATGGCGATGTGGCGCGTCAGCGCATAGGACACCCCGAATGCGGCCACGATCGTCGCCATGAAGATCGCGGTTGCCCGGAAGATGCCGAAATGCGCATTGGCGGCGAAGAACACCACCAGCGGCCCGACATCGAGCGCGAGCTTCAGCATGGGATTGAGCTTGGGCTTGGGGGTCACGGGCTTTTCGGTCATGGGCGTTGTTTAGCGCGGCCGCGTGAACATGTCATCGGGCACATCGTCGCCGCTCCCGCGATCGGCGCGCCTGCGTCGCCTCGTCCGGCGAGCGTTCAAGTCTCGATTCCCGCGATCGCACGGGCGAAATCCTTTGCCTCGAACGGCGCGAGATCGTCGATGGTCTCGCCAACCCCGATGAAATGGACCGGTATCGTGTTTTTTGCCGCGATCGCCACCAGGATGCCGCCGCGCGCGGTGCCGTCCAGCTTGGTCATCACCAGTCCGGTGACGCCGGCGATCCTGGAGAATTCCTCGACCTGCGACAGCGCGTTCTGGCCCACCGTCGCGTCGAGCACGAGCAGCACCGCATGCGGCGCACCGGGGTCGAGCTTCTTCATCACGCGCACGATCTTCTCGAGCTCGCCCATCAGGGCGGCCTTGTTCTGCAGCCGGCCCGCCGTGTCGACGATCAGCACCTCGATCGCCTGCGCGCGGGCCGCCTCCAGCGCCTCGAAGGCGAGCGAGGCCGAATCCGCGCCCTGGCTGCTCGCCACCACCGGGCTTGCGGTGCGCGCTCCCCAGATCTTGAGCTGCTCGATCGCGGCGGCCCGGAAGGTGTCGCCAGCCGCCAGCATGACCTTGCGGCCCTCGCCGCGGAATCTGGCGGCGAGCTTTCCGATCGTGGTGGTCTTGCCCGACCCGTTGACGCCCACCACCAGGATCACGAAGGGGTGGGCGGCCGGATCGACCACCAGCGGCCGCGCGACCGGCGCAAGGATCTTTTCGACCTCGGCCGCGAGAATTTGTTTCACCTCGTCGGCCGTCACCGCCGTGTCGTAGCGGCCGACCCCGACCGCGGCCGCGACCTTCGCGGCGGTGCCGACGCCGAGGTCGGCGCGGATCAGCAGCTCCTCGAGCTCCTCGATCGTGCCGGCGTCGAGCTTGCGCTTGCTGACGAGATCGGAGATGGCGCCCCCGATCGACGCGGAGGTGCGCCGGAGTCCGGTCGTGAGCCGGCGCCACCAGCTCGATTTCGCTCCGGCATCCTGGTTGAGGCTGTCATTCATGTCGGCGGTCGTGATAACGCATCATCCCGGGAAGTTGCAGGCTTTTCGGATAAGATCATACGCAAAGATAAGAACCGTTTATTCATGACACCGAAAGAGAGCGCTCACGGGAGATTTGCGTCGAAGACCCACGCCTCCCGCGGGGTCAGCCCCGACGAGATGCTCGCCCGCGTGCTCCATCGCGACGGGCTGATGCTCATCATCGACAAGCCGCCCGGGCTGTCGGTCCACCGCGGCCCAAAGGGCGGGCCGAGCCTGGAGGACTATTTCGACGCCCTGCGTTACGGCCTGCCGCGCCCGCCCGCGCTGGCCCATCGGCTCGACAAGGACACCTCGGGTTGCCTGGTGCTCGGGCGTCACCGCAAGGCCCTCGCTCATCTGGGATTGCTGTTCAAGCATCGCAAGGTCGGCAAGACCTATTGGGCCGTGGTCGCGGGGGGCCCGGACGAGGACGAAGGGACGATCGACGTCCCGCTCGGACGGCTCGACGACAAGATCGGCTGGTGGATGAAGCCCGACCCCAAGGGCCTGCCGTCGGTGACCAAATGGAAGGTGATGGGGCGCTTTCTTCCCTCCCCCGATCTTTCTTCTCCCTCCCCCGTTAACCGGGGAGGGGGAAGTCCCACGCACGGAGGCGGCTTCCCCCTCCCGGCGAGCTTCGCTCGCGATGCTCCCCCGCGAGCCGGGGAGGGAGCGCGAGCACCGCTCACCTGGCTCGCGCTCGAGCCCATTACCGGCCGTACCCATCAGCTGCGGGTGCATTGCGCCGCCATGGGCTGGCCGATCGTGGGCGACGACATCTATGGCGGGGCGCCGCGCTTCAGCGGGCCGGTTCTGCACCTGCATGCGCGCGAGGTCGTGGTGCCGATCAGCAAGAATCGTCCGCCGATTCGGGTCGTCGCGCCGGTGCCGGCGCACATGCGCGAGCGGCTGGCGCTGTGCGGTTGGAATGGCGAAGAGGACGAGCAGAGAATGGCGAGTAGCGAATAGCGCGGGGCGTTCCCCACTCGCTGTTCGCCATTCCCTATTCGTATTCTCAATAGATCGTCGTTTTCAAACGCTCGGGCGCGCCGCGGTCATGCTCGGGGCCGCCGATCCTCCCGCCGGTAATGCCGGCCAGGATGGTGCCGGAGCTCGGCAGGCTCTTGCGATCGATCTGGGTGGCGGGATCCCACAGCTTGGAGCGCACGATCGCCTTGGCGCATTGGTAATAGACGCGCTCGACCGCGACCACGAGCACGCAGCGCGGCGTCTTGCCTTCCATCACGAAGCTCTTGCACAGCGCGGGATCGACGGAAATCCTCGCGCGGCCGATGACCCGGATGGTCTCGCTGCAGCCCGGAATGAGAAAAAGCAGGGCGACGCGTGGATCGTGAACGAGGTTGCGCAGGCTGTCGATGCGGTTGTTGCCGCGCCGGTCCGGGATCAGCAGCGTCTTCTCGTCGTGCACGCGAACGAAGCCGGCCGGATCGCCGCGCGGCGAGCAATCGAGCCCATCAGGTCCGCTGGTCGCGAGCGCAAAGAACGGCGCTGCCTCGATGAAGGCGCGGTAATGCGCGTTGACGTGGTCGATCTCCTTGGCGATCGCGGGCGGAAACACCTCGCCGTAATGCTGCGCCAGTTGCTCGGCGGTGGTGACGAGGTGATCGCTGAAATCCAAGCCCGCAGTCATATTCGGTTCTCCCGGATGCTGTTCACGCCGCGATCAGCTGCCGCCCGTCATGGCCGACGAGATCGACCGCGACAATGATGCCGGGCTCGGCCGGCGCATTGAGGCGAACTTTCGTGAAATGCTCGGTGCGGCCGCTGTCGCGCGATTCCACGAGCACGCGCCGCGTCGTCCCGACCTCGGCGTCGAGGTGGCGGGCGAGCGCCGCCGCGCCGCTCTGGCGCAGGCGCCGTGCGCGCTCCTTCACGGTCGCCCGTGCGACCTGCGGCATGCGCGCCGCCGGCGTGCCCGGCCGCGGCGAGAACGGAAAGACGTGGAGATGCGTGAGCCCGCAGGCGTCGACGAGGTCGAGCGAGCGGGAGAACATGTCCTCGGTCTCGGTCGGAAAGCCCGCGATGATGTCGCCGCCGAACACCATGTCGGGACGCAAGGCGCGGACCTGGTCGCAGAAGGCGATCGCGTCGGCGGCGGAGTGGCGGCGCTTCATCCGCTTGAGGATCAGATCATCGCCGTGCTGCAGCGACAGATGCAGATGCGGCATCAGCCGCGCGTCGGTGGCGAAGGCGTCGAGCAGGTCGCGGTCGGCCTCGACCGAGTCGATCGAGGACAGGCGCAGCCGTTCGAGCGCGCCGACATGCTTGAGGATCTGCTTCACCAGCTGCCCGAGCCGCGGCGTGTTCGGCAGGTTGCCGCCGTAGCTCGTCAGGTCGACGCCGGTCAGCACCACCTCGCGATAGCCGTTGTCGACCAGGCGCTGGATCTGCGCCACCACCTCGCCCATCGGCACCGAGCGCGAATTCCCGCGCCCGAACGGAATGATGCAGAAGGTGCAGCGATGGTCACAGCCGTTCTGCACCTGCACGAAGGCGCGCGCGCGGCCGTCGAGCCCGTCGATCAGATGGGCGGCGGTTTCCTTCACCGCCATGATGTCGTTGACCGCGATCTTCTGCTCGGCGCCGATGCCGAACGGCTCGCCGTGGAGAAATGCCCGCGTGTCGGCCCAGGCGGCGGGGCGCATCTTCTCGTCGTTGCCGATGACGCGGTCGACCTCGGCCATGTCGGCGAAGGTGTCGGGCTCGGTCTGCGCCGCGCAGCCGGTGACCAGGATGCGCGCCTGCGGCCGCTCGCGCTTCAGCTTGCGGATGGCCTGGCGCGCCTGCCGCACCGCTTCGCCGGTCACCGCGCAGGTATTGACCACCACGATGTCGGCCAGTCCCGCGCCCTCGGCGTTGCGGCGGATCACCTCCGACTCGTAAGTGTTGAGCCGGCACCCGAAGGTGAGGACGTCGACGCTCATGCGGCCCCGACCTCGGCGAACAACGCCGGATCGAAGCGGCCTTCATGCTCGTAGGCGACCGGCCCGGTCATCAGCACGTGATTGTCGCTCTCCCGCCATTCGATCAGCAGGTCGCCGCCCGGCAGCGTGACGGTGACCTTGCGCGCGGTGCGCTTGGTGCGTGCCGCGCTCACCGCGGCCGCGCAGGCGGCCGAGCCGCAGGCCTTGGTCAGCCCGGCGCCGCGCTCCCAGGTTCGGATGACGAGATGCTCCCGCGACTTCACGGCGGCGAGGGTGATGTTGGCGCGCTCGGGAAAGATCGGATGGTTCTCCAGCAACGGACCGAACCGGCCGAGGTCATAGGCGTTCACGTCGTCGACCCAGAAGATCGCGTGCGGGTTGCCCATGCTGACGGCGGAGGGCGAGTGCAGCACCGGGGCGTCGATCGGCCCGATCTGCAGCTCGATGGCGCGGGTGTCGCGAAACTCCTCCGCCAGCGGGATGTCGCGCCAGTCGAAGCGCGGGGCGCCCATGTCGACCGTCGACGTCAATGGGGCCGCGCCCTTCCAGCAATTGAGCAGGCCGGAGCCGGTCTCGAAGGTGAGGGCGGTCTTACCGGTTTCCCGGAACACGATGTCGGCGACGCAGCGCGTGCCATTGCCGCAGGCGCCCGATTCCGAGCCGTCATTGTTGAAGATGCGCAGAAAGGCATCGGTCCCGGGCGTGCGCGCCGGATAGAGCGCCATCAGCTGGTCGAACGGCGCTCCCGCCGCAGCCGCGCGCGCCTCGGCCGGCGCGATCGCGGCCGGCGCCGGGCGCATGTCGACCACCACGATCTCGTTGCCGATGCCGTTCATCTTGACGAAAGGGTGGTTGGCGAGTGCGCCCATGGGTTGCGCCGTCGTTGAGGTCGAGGTGGCGGCAGGGTTATACCGCCGGATGCAGTTCCCTGGCCAGTTATGTATCCTGGCCAGTCATGTATTGTGTCGTGCTAAATAGACCCACATCTACGATGCGTGAAGGGACGACACGCATGGGCGATGCGCCTGCCGGGCACATGGGAGAATACCGATGACAAATCTTCGCGGAATGCTGGCGATCCTGGCCGCCGTCCTCATGCTCGGCGCGGGCGGCGCCGATCGCGCCTTGGCGCAGGCCGGAGCCCCGGCCGCCCCTCCGGGGGGGCACGGGAACGCGCGTCCCGACAGCCTGCAACCGGGCGATGCCTTCGGTGACGAGGTCACGCTCACCCCGCGGACGATCGTCTACTTCTCCGGCTCGGGCAAATGGGACAATGCGTTCGAGACCATCGTCGACGGCTTCAAGACGGTGAATGCCTATCTGGAGAAACAGGGCATCAAGCCGTCCGGGGCGCCGATGACCATCTACACCTCGACCAACGATGCAAGCTTCCAGTTCTGGGCGGCGGTGCCGATCGCCGAGCAGCCCAAGGATCCGCCGACGGGCGACATCGCGGTCGGAATGTCCACGGCCGGCAAGGCCTACAAGTTCATCCATCGCGGCTCGTATGACGACATGGACACGACCTACGACGCGATCACCAACTTCCTCGACGAAAACCGGCTCGACGCCAAGGATTTGTTCATCGAGCAATACCTCACCGACCCGGTCACCACCCCGGAGGACAAGCTGGTGGTCGAGGTCTATGTGCCGGTAAAATGATCTCGTCCAAGGCCACCGGGAATTGGCGCCCGCGAGGGAGGAACGGATGTCGGACCTGAGCCGCGACGACGTCCTGGCGCTCGTGCACCCGATCGATGATCCGACCGTCGCCGAAATCATCGCCACCGGGGCGAGCCCCGAGGAGTTCAAGCAAGCCGTCACTTTCTTCGCCCATGAGAAAAAGACCCATGAGCACCGGCAAATTCCGGCCGGTCGGATCGGGCGCGTCATCTCGATCCTGGAGCGCGTCGGGTTGACGCGTCCCCGATCACGCTTTGGCGAGGGCGGCTCGACGATGGAATGAGGCGACGGATCAATAGCTTAACATCCAACCGGCCGACCCCCTCGGCTTGGCGGTTTGTTGACTTAGGGTCGCGCCTGCCGTAAGGCTCTCCCCGCTCTTCTAGAGCCTGTGAATGCCGATCCGCCGACCGGTCCCGTGAGGCCGGAGGTCACCGCCCGACAGCGCGATGCGCCCTCGGGCGCGATTGCTGTTTGGGGCTTGATGCAGTCTCGTAGGGTGGGTTAGCGCCGAAGGCGCGTAACCCTCCAGCCGAGTCGCAAATTGGAAAATCGCCGGTGGGTTACGGCGCTTCACGCCTGACCCACCTACGGAGAAAACTGAAGGCGAACGAATGTTTGAGGGCCTTTCGGAAAAGCTTTCCGGCATCCTCGACCGGCTGACCCGGCGCGGCGCGCTGTCGGCCGCCGATGTCGACGCGGCTGCACGCGAGGTGCGCCGTGCGCTGCTAGAGGCCGACGTCGCGCTCGACGTGGTGCGCGCCTTCGTCGACAAGCTGCGCGAACGCGCGGTCGGGGTCGAGGTCATCAAGTCGGTGACGCCCGGCCAGATGGTCGTGAAGATCGTGCATGACCAGTTGATCGAGACGCTGGGATCGAATGCCGAGCCGATCGATCTCAATGCGCCGGCGCCGGTCCCCATCATGATGGTCGGCCTGCAGGGCTCGGGCAAAACCACCACCACGGCCAAGATCGCGCGCCGTCTCGTCGAGCAGGCCAGGCGCAAGGTGCTGATGGCCTCGCTCGATACCCACCGGCCGGCCGCGATGGAGCAACTCGCCGTGCTTGGCGGGCAGGTCGGCGTCGATACGCTCCCGATCGTCGCCGGCCAGACCCCGGCGCAGATCGCGACGCGCGCGCTGCAGGCCGCGCGTCTGGGCGGCTACGACGTGGTGCTGCTCGATACCGCCGGCCGCACCACCCTCGACGAGGCGATGATGACGGAGGCCGCCGAGGTCAAGCGCGCCGCCAGCCCGCACGAGGTCCTGCTGGTGGCCGACAGCCTCACGGGCCAGGACGCGGTCAACCTCGCGCGCGCCTTCGACGAGCGCGTCGGCCTCACCGGCATCGTGCTCACCCGCGTGGACGGCGACGGGCGCGGCGGCGCCGCGCTCTCGATGCGCGCGGTCACCGGCAAGCCGATCAAGCTGATCGGCACCGGCGAGAAGCTCGACGCACTCGAGGATTTCCATCCCAACCGCATCGCCGACCGCATCCTCGGCATGGGCGACATCGTCTCGCTGGTCGAAAAGGCGGCGGCGACGATCGACATGGAGAAAGCCGCGCGCGCCGCCGAGCGCATGCGCAAGGGCGCCTTCGATCTCAACGATCTGCGCGAGCAGCTGGAGCAGATGCAGAACATGGGCGGCATCGGCGGCCTGATGGGCATGCTTCCGGGCGTCGCCAAGATGAAGAACCAGCTCGCGGCGGCCAATCTCGACGACAAGCTGCTCAGGCACCAGGTCGCCATCATCCAGTCGATGACGGCGCAGGAGCGCCGCCATCCCGACCTGCTCAAGAACAGCCGCAAGAAGCGCATCGCGGCCGGCTCCGGCACCAAGGTCGAGGAGATCAACAAGCTTCTGAAAATGCACCGCACCATGGGCGACATGATGAAGGCGATGGGCGGCGGCGCCAAGCGCGGGCCGCTCGCGGGGCTCGCCAACATGATGGGCTTCGGCGGCGGGATGCCGAGCCCCGAGGACATGGCCAAGCTCGCCGAGAAGATGCCCGGCGGCCTGCCGCCGGGAATGCCCAAGCTGCCGCCCACGATGCCGGGCCTGCCGCCGAAATTTCCCGGCGCCCCCGGCCTGCCCGGTTTGGGCGGCAAGCCGGGCGGATTTCCCGGCCTTGGCGGACTTCCGGGCTTGGGAAAAAAGAAGTGACGACATCAGCGAACGCTTGAACAAATCGAACCGAATCAATCCGAGAAAGGACGAACAAAATGTCAGTTGTCATTCGCATGGCGCGCGCCGGCACCAAGAAGCGGCCGGTCTATCATATCGTGGTGGCGGACAGCCGCTTCCCGCGCGACGGCCGCTTCATCGAACGGCTCGGCTTTTTCAATCCGCTGCTGCCGAAGGATCATAAGGACCGGCTCAGGCTCGACCTGGACAAGGTGAAGAGCTGGATGGTGAAAGGCGCGCTGCCATCGGACCGCGTGATGCGGTTCCTCGACGCCGCCGGCATCGCCAAGCGCGAGAAGCGCAACAATCCCGAGAAGGCCGTCCCGCGCAAGGAGCGCAAGGCCAAGGCCGAGGCGGACGCCAAGGCGGCCGCTGCCGCGCCGAAGCCCGCGGCTGCGGCGCCGGCCGCAGGCTGACGTCACTGAGCCATGGCGGCGCGCTCGCAGACGCGTGAACGCATTTGCGTCGCACGCATCGGCGCACCGCATGGCGTGCGCGGCGAGGTGAAGTTCTGGTCCTTCACCGCCGATCCGGCGGCGGTCGCCGGTTACGGACCCTTCGAGAGCGCCGACGGGCGCCTCGTCGAGCTCGATACGCTGCGGCCCGCCAAGGCGTTTTTCGTCGCACGGCTGAAGGGCATCGCCGACCGTGACGCGGCGGAGCGTCTGCGCAACGTCGAGCTGTTCGTCCCGCGCGACAGGCTGCCCGAAACCGCCGACACCGACGAGTTCTACCACGCCGATCTGATCGGTCTCGCGGTGGTCGACGCGGCCGGCGGCGCGCTCGGCACCGTCACGGCGATCCATAATTTCGGCGCCGGCGATCTCATCGAGGTGCGGCGGGCCGCAGGCGACACCGTCATGCTGCCATTCACCCAAAGCGTGGTGCCGCTGGTCGACATCGCGGGCGGACGCATCGTGGTCGCCCCGCCGGCGGGGGCTTTCGACGCCGCCGGCCCGGACGAAGAGGGACGCTGAGCCATGTGGCGCGCGAGCGTTCTCACCATCTTTCCCGATATGTTCCCGGGTCCGCTCGGGGCGAGCCTCGCGGGCAAGGCCCACGAGAAGGGGATCTGGTCGCTCGATCCGGTCGATCTGCGCGACTACGCGACCGACAGGCACCGCACCGTCGACGACACACCGGCCGGTGGCGGGCCCGGCATGGTGATGAAGCCCGACGTCATCGCGCGCGCGATCGACGCCGTGGCGGCCGATAGCCGTCCGCGCCTGCTCATGAGTCCGCGCGGCGCACCCCTGACGCAAGCGCGCGTCGCCGCGCTGGCGCAGGGACCGGGGGTCGTCCTGCTGTGCGGCCGCTTCGAAGGGGTCGACGAGCGCGTGATCGCGGGCCGCAGCCTGGAGGAGGTCTCGATCGGCGACTATGTGCTGGCGGGCGGCGAGCTCGCCGCCATGGTGCTGATCGACGCCTGCGTGCGCCTGCTGCCGGGGGTCATGGGCCGGGAGGGCTCGCTCGCCGAGGAAAGCTTCGCTGACGGCCTGCTCGAATACCCGCAATACACCCGGCCGCAGGTGTGGGAAGACCGGGCCATTCCCGACGTGCTGGTGGGGGGTGACCACCGCAAGGTGGCGGCCTGGCGGCGGGAGGCCGCCGAACGGCTCACCCAGGCGCGCCGGGCCGATCTCTGGGCGGCTCATCTGCTCCGAAAACCCGGAAAATAGCCGATTTGCGGGCCCGATTCCGGGGTCGCGGGGGCCGATTCATGCGCCCCGAAGGGGTGACAAGGCGGAAACTTTAGCGTAGAAGCACGCCCGACAAGCGCGGCGGGACGCCCGAAAATCCGGCGCAGCCGACGGAGAAATCCCATGAATCTGATCCAAGAGCTCGAAAAAGAGCAGGTGGCGAAGCTTTCCGCCGGCAAGGAAATCCCCGATTTCGGCCCGGGCGACACGGTCATCGTCAACGTCAAGGTGGTCGAGGGCGAGCGCTCGCGCGTGCAGGCCTATGAGGGCGTGTGCATCGGCCGCTCCGGCGGCGGCCTGAACGAGAACTTCACGGTGCGCAAGATCTCCTATGGCGAAGGCGTCGAGCGCGTCTTTCCGCTTTATTCGCCGATGATCGACTCGATCAAGGTGGTCCGGCGCGGCAAGGTCCGGCGCGCCAAGCTCTATTACCTGCGCGGCCTGCGCGGCAAGTCGGCCCGCATCAGCGAGCGCCAGGAGCACGGCGGCGCTGAGGAAGCGGTGGCGAAATAATCGCCGCCGGCCGTCAGTCGGCCGAGCAGGGACGGGCGGCCTCGTCCGTCTCGCCGGCGTCGCCTCCCTCGATGGCCGCTTGATGGTTCAAGTCGTAGCGCTCGGCGGTGGCTTCGTCCCGGCATAGCGCCGGCGCGGCGGCGACAAGCCCCTCGTCAGGGGCCCCGGTGTCGACCCGATGGCTGTTCTCGATCAGCATCGAGCCGCCCGCCACCGACAGGGCAACCACCAAGACATCGAGCCTGGCGAGCATCGGAAATCCCCTTTGTTGCGCCGCAGCATCGTCCTCCATCTTCTGCTGCAATGCAATATTCGGGGCTGCTGATAAATGTGGCAGCGCGGGACCACCCTCGGGGAGGCGGTCGGCCACCCCCGGCGAAACGGCGCGTGCGGCCGCGGCTTTGCCGGTCCGGGCCTCGCCGCTATGCCGTCTTGACGGGGCCGCCACGGCGTCCCACACACTTTTCCGCGTTCTCCCCGACCATTAGATACGGCGTCATAGAAAGGCGCTTGCGACACCGACAGGACAATCCGCGATGGCGAAACCGCGTACCCTTTACGACAAGATCTGGGACGACCATCTGGTCGACGAGCAGCCGGACGGCACCTGCCTGATCTATATCGATCGCCATCTCGTGCATGAGGTAACGAGCCCGCAGGCCTTCGAAGGCCTGCGCCTGACCGGCCGCAAGGTGCACGCGCCCGAGAAGACGTTGTGCGTGGTCGACCACAACGTGCCCACCACCAATCGCAACCTGCCCAATCCGGATCCCGAAAGCTCGGCGCAGATCGCCTATCTGGCCGAGAACGCGAAAATCTTCGGGCTCGAATATTACAACGAGTTCGATCGCCGCCAGGGCATCGTCCACATCATCGGCCCGGAGCAGGGCTTCACGCTGCCCGGCACCACGCTCGTCTGCGGCGACAGCCATACCGCGACCCACGGCGCGTTCGGGGCGCTCGCCTATGGCATCGGCACCTCGGAGGTCGAGCACGTGCTCGCCACCCAGACGCTGATCCAGACCAAGTCGAAGAACATGCGCGCGATCGTCGACGGCAAGTTGCCCGAGGGCGTCACCGCCAAGGACATCATCCTGGCGATCATCGGCGAGATCGGCACCGCCGGCGGCACCGGCTATGCGCTCGAATATGCGGGCGAGGCGATCCGCGCGCTGTCGATGGAAGGCCGCATGACGGTGTGCAACATGTCGATCGAGGGCGGCGCCAAGGCCGGCTTCATCGCGCCCGACGAGAAGGTCTATGCCTATCTCAAGGACCGC
>DATBBS010000490.1:0-7560 GCA_036270895.1 Xanthobacteraceae bacterium | reverse complement strand
GGAGTGATCGCTTTGCCCTCCCGCGCGTGCGGGGGAGGGAAGCGCGCGTAGCGCGCAGGGAGGGGGCCAGTTCGCGGGCGCGGCGCTTGTGGCTCCCCCCTCCCCGCCCTCCCCCGCAAGCGGGGGAGGGAGCACAGAGATCCTGCCATGATGACCAAATCCATGACCATCGAGCTCACAAAAACCCCGTCCTTCCGTCTCGACGGCCGGCGCGCCCTCGTCACCGGCGGCGGACGCGGCATCGGGCTCGCGGCCGCGTCCGCGCTCGCGGCGGCGGGCGCGCACGTCACCCTGGCGGCGCGCACACAGGCCGAGATCGAGGCAGCGGCCGCGGCAATCGGGGCGCGCGGCGACCAGGCGGCGGCCCTCGCGCTCGACGTCACCGATCTCGCCGCCATGGGGGACGCGATCGCAAAGGCCGATCCTTTCGACATCCTGGTCAACAATGCCGGCACCAACCGGCCCGCGCCCCTGGTGGACGTGAAGGTCGAGGACTTCGATTTCGTGTTCGACCTCAACGTGCGGGCGGCCTTCTTCGTCGCCCAGGCGGTGGCGCGGCGGCTGCTCGAGGCCAAGCGTCCCGGCTCGATCATCAACATCTCGTCGCAGATGGGCCATGTCGGCGCGGCGCGGCGCACCGTCTACTGCGCCGCCAAGCACGCCATGGAAGGCTTTACCAAGGCGATGGCGATCGAGCTTGCGCCACATAATATCCGCGTCAACAGCATCGGGCCGACCTTCCTGGAAACGCCGATGACGCGGCCCTTCTTCGAGAACAAGGCCTTTCGCGACGAGGTGCTCTCCAAGATCAAGCTCGGCCGCCTCGGCCAGCTCGAGGAACTGACCGGCGCCATCGTGTTCCTGGCCTCCGACGCGTCCTCGCTGATGACCGGCTCGGCGCTCGTCATCGACGGCGGCTGGACCGCGGAGTGAGGCGGATGGACGCCGAAACGAATCCCGTCAAACCGGCCGCTCCCCTCACCCACCGCGAGACCCTGTTCATCGTCTGGGGCATGCTGCTGCCGATCTTCATGTCGTCGCTCGACCAGACCGTGCTGGCGAGCGCGCTGCCCACGATCGGGCGCGACCTCGGCGACGTGCACAGCCTGCCCTGGCTGATCACCGCCTATCTGATCGCCGCGACCGCCGTGACTCCCCTGTACGGAAAATTCAGCGATATTCACGGCCGGCGCGCCACCGTGCTGATCGCGCTCTCGGTCTATGTCGCCGGCTCGGTCGTCTGCCTGCTTGCGCCGAACATGCTGGTGCTGGTGCTCGGACGGGTGCTGCATGGGCTCGGCGGCGGCGGCATGGCGTCGACCGGCATGGTGGTGCTCGGCGATATCGCGGCGCCGAAGGACCGTGGGCGCTATTACGCCTATTTCTCCGCGACCTACACCACCGCGGGCGCCTGCGGTCCCGCGCTCGGCGGCTTCATTGCGGAGAACCTGCATTGGAAAGTGATCTTCCTGATCAACCTGGCGATGGGCTTGATCGCGCTCGCGCTCACCAGCCGGCTGCTGCGACGCCTGCCGCGCCACGAGCGCCCGCACCGGCTCGACGTCCTGGGCGCGAGTTTGATCATGGCGGCGAGCGTCGCGCTCATGCTGGGCCTCAATCTCGGTGGCGTGCGCTATGCCTGGGATTCCCCCGCCATCGTGGCGCTCGCCGTGACAGCGCTCGTGATCGGTGCGGGCTTTGTGCTGCGGTTGATGACGGCGCCCGAGCCGCTGATCCCGCTCGCCATCCTGCGCGATCCGGTGGCGCGTTGCACGCTCATGCTCAACTCTTTCGGCTGGGGCCCCATCGTCGCGTTGAATATCTTCCTGCCGATGTATCTGCAGACCGTGGTCGGCCTCTCGCCCACGGCGGCTGGCCTGAGCCTCATGGTCCTCATGGTGTCGGTGAACGCGTCGGCCGGAATATGTGGCCAGTTCTTCGGGCGGCTCACGCACTACAAGATCATGCCGATGATCGGCTTGCTGGTCGCGATCGCGGCGGTCCTCGTTCTGGCGTGGCGCGCCGAGAAGGTGACACCGCTCGAATTCGAGCTGCTGCTGGCCGTGATCGGCATCGGGTTCGGCCCGGTGCCGCCGATGTCGTCCATTTCGCTGCAGAACACCGTCGCCACCCATCACTTCGGCACGGCGGTCGGCACGATGAATTTCGCGCGGACGCTCTATGCGACGATCCTGATCGCGGCATTCGGCGCCATCGTTCTGGCCGGCGTGCCGGCGGGTGCAGGCCCGGGCGCGCTCGCAAGCGGCGCGGCAGACGCGTTCCGCTATGTCTTTTTCGCGTCCGCCGCCAGCATGATGGTGGCCTTCGGCGGACTTATTGCGATGGAAGAAAAGCCTTTGAAGACCAACGCGCCGGGCGCGGCCTGAGATGACGCCCTCGCCTCCTCACGCAGGCTTCACCGGGTAGACCGGCTTCTCGCCGCTGAGCACGCGTGCCACATCGGTCGCGCATTTGGTCTGCAGCTCATCGAGCGCCTCGATCGAATAGAAGGCGGTGTGAGGGGTGAGGATCACGTTGTCGCGGCCCATCAGCCTGGAGTCCTTGGCGAGCGGCTCGGCTGCCACCACGTCGAGCGCCGCGCCGCCGAGCTGGCCGGAATCGAGCGCCGCGATGAGCGCCGGCTCGTCGATCAGCGGGCCGCGCGCCGTATTCACCAGGAAGGCGCCCTTCTTCATTCGGGCGAAGGCCGCGGCGTCGAACAGGCCGCGCGTCGCCGGCAGCAGCGGCGCGTGGATCGACACATAGTCGGACGTCTCGAGCAGACGCTCGAAGCTGACGCCCTCGACGCCCGCGGCCGACAGGTCCTCCGGCCTCACATAGGGGTCGTGCGTGATCACCCGCATGCCGAAGGCCTGCGCCTTGGGGGCGACCGCGCGCGGAATGTTGCCGAAGCCGACCAGGCCGAGAACCTGGCCGCGCAGACGCCGGATCGGCACCACGGCCGGCATCTCCCAGCGCCCCGATTGCACCAGGCGGTTGGAGAAGGGAATCTTGCGCACGAGCGCGAGCAGCAGCGCCATGGCGTGGTCGGAAACCTCGTGCAGGCAATAGTCGGGCACATAGGTGACCGTGATGCCGCATTGCGTGGCCGCCGGGATGTCGATGTTGTCGACGCCGAGACCGAAACGGCCGATCACCTTGCAGCGCTTGAGCTGGCGCAGGAGATCGCCCGGCAGCTTGGCATAGGTGACGAGCACCGCGTCGGCGTCGCGCGCGACCGCCAGAATGTCCTCGGCCGATCCGCTCTTGGCCATCCGCACCTCGGGATCGACGCGCTTGAGCGCCGCCATCGCCGGATCGAGCGAGGGGAAGACGCTGTCGGTCACCGCAATCAACGGCCGGGCCATGATGTCGCTCCACCTATGGATCGCACTTGATTCTGGTCGCGTTTCCGCGCGCGCCGTTATCCGAATACGGCGCGGCGCGGGCTTTCACCGGAAATCCCTCCGACCATCGCCCACCAGCGTCACACGCTCAAGCCGGCAACACTTCCGGATTGACGCAATTGGGGGGCCGCTTGCCGTCTAGGATCGCGAGGATGTTGTCGACCACGATATTCGCCATCTGCTCGCGCACCGCCATGACGGCGCTGCCGAGATGCGGGGTGAGAACCACGTTGGACATCTTCACGAGGGCGCGCGGCACCTTGGGCTCATGCTCGAACACGTCGAGCCCTGCGCCCGCGATGCGGCCGCTTGCCAGCGCCTTGACGAGCGCCTTCTCGTCGACGATCGGCCCGCGCGCCGTGTTGATCAGGAAGGCGGTCGGCTTCATCAGCGCGAGCTCGCGCTCGCCGATCTGGTGGCGCGTCTCGGGCTTGAGCGGCGAATGGACCGACACGAAATCCGATTCCCGCAACAGCTGGTCGAGCGGGACGTATTGCAGATGCGCCTCGCGCTCCGCCGCCTCGGCCTTGCGGCGCGGTCCCCAATAGAGAACCCGCATGCCGAATCCGTGTGCGCGGCGCGCCACGGCGCTGCCGATGCGCCCGCCCCCGCCGACGAGCCCGATGGTCTTGCCGTAGACCGCCGCGCCGGCGAGATGATTGGACTGCGAGCCCGGGAATATGCCCTTGCGCACCAGGCGATCGCCTTCGACCATCCGGCGCGCCACCATCAGCGTGAGGCCGAAATTGATGTCTGCGGTCGCTTCCGCGACGATCGGCGGCACGACCGTGACGGGAATCCTGCGTGCGGTCGCAGCCCCGACGTCGATGTTGTCAGGCGTGATCGACATCGAGGTCACCGCGCGAAGCTTCGGATTGGCAGCGATCACCGAGCGGTCGACAACGTCGTGCAGCAACGAAAACAGGAAGTCGTGCTTGCGCACAGCCGCCAGCAGCGCCTTCTTCGGGATGACGCGGCTCGAGACCGGGTTGACCTTGACGTCGGCGATGGCGCGCAGGCGATCGAGCGCGCTTTGCGCGATCGGCTGGGTGACGAAGATGCGCGGCCGCATCAGCGTATCCACCGCACGATGCCGGCAACCCCATCGACCGCCACCTGCGAGCCGTCCGGAATGCGGCGCGTGGCGTCGAGCACGCCCAGCACCATCGGAATGCCGCGCTCGCGCGCCAGCGAGGCGAGATGGGAGGTCGAGCCGCCGAGCTCGGCCACCACACCGGACACGTGCGGCAGCACCTGGCTCAGCGCCGGACCCGCCACTCGCGTCACCAGCACGTCGCCCGGAGCGACGCGCGCGAGCTCGCATTCGCAATTCACCACCACGGCGCGGCCCGAGCCCCAGCCGATGCCGGCCGGGTGGCCGTTCAATCCCGGGTGCTGCAGCCAGATCGCGTCCGGCACCACGATCGGCTCCACATGCAACGGCCGCGCCTGCAACAGCTTGAAGCCCTGCGCGTCGAGCGCCCATTCGATCTCGACCGCCATGCCGAAAATGTCTTCCGCCTTGCGGAGCAGCCGCCCGAGCGTGACCGCCTGGCCAGCGTCGAGGCAGGGCGCGCTCACCAGCTCCTTCGGGACCGCCTGTGGCACCGCGCCCTCGCCGTGACCGCAGGTCTCGCGGTGATCCTTGCGGCCGGCCTCGTTCTTGCGCAGGAAGCCCTGGCGCGACAGCGTGATGCGGTCGGGGACGACCTCGCCCTGGGCGATCGCCGAGCCCAGCCCCCAGGTGGCGCTCAGCAGCATCTGCCCCTCGGCGGTCTCGCTCAGGCCGCCGCCGGAGGCACGCGCATCGACCAGCGGCTGGATCAGGATCGCCATGGCGGTATCGGCCGGCGAGAGGTCGTGGTTCTCCATGTAGCGGCGCGCATTCGTGGTCCACAGCGCGGCCCAGCAGGCGCGCACCGAGGTGACGAAGGCGGTCTCGTCCGCGATCCCGAGGAAGCTCTCGAACTGGCCGGCGAAATTCGCGCCCTTGCGGTCCTCGATCAGGGCCGAGGAGCGCACCGCCGAGGGCGCGCCGCTTTCGGTGCGTTGCGCTCGCCACGCCGCCAGCAGCGGCTCGAGCACCGCTGGTGCGATCGGGCGCTCGTAGAGGCCGAGCCGGATCATCACCGAGATGCGGCGGCGCTCGGTGACGTCGGCCGCGTTGTAGCGCGCGAGCAGTTCCTGCATGCCGAGCTCGGCGATCTGCCGCCGATAGGCGTCGGCGCCCAGGCAAAAGCCGCCTGGCGTCGGCAGGCCGGCGCGTGCGAGCGCGGCCAGATTGGCCGCCTTCGGGCCGACGCGCTCGACGTCGGCGGCCCGCGCGCTGCTCAGCGGGATGACAAATGGCGCCTCGCTCATGGGGCTTGGCTCATGGTTGCCGGACCGCTCGGACGAGACGGCCGCTGGATCCCGACCGGGGACCTATTTGACGTGGTCGCCGTAGCCCGGCAGCGGGTCCACGACGGTGATCTGCTTGACGGGGAAATTCGACACGATCTCGATGTCGTCCTTCTTCACGATCAGCATTTCCTCGATCCGCACGCCGTAGCGGAAGCGCTTGCCGTGCTGGGTCTCGAGCGCGAAAGTCATGCCCTCCTGGATCTCGACGGGATGGTCGAGCGACCAGATGCGCGAGATCACCGGCGGATCGTATTGGGCGAGCCCGAGGCCATGGCCCCACAGATTGGCGGCGGCCTGGTCCTCGTCCTCATAACCCCAGGTCTCCATCGCCGAGGGCCACTTCAGCGCGATATCGCGGGTGGTGGCGCCGACCTTCACGGCGCCGATCGAGTCGTAGAGCCACTGCAGCGCCGTGGCGTAGGTGTCCTTCTGCTCCTTCGACGGCTCCTTGCCGACGCAATAGGTGCGGTAGTAGCAGGACTTGTAGCCGTTCCAGGTCAGCGCGGCCAAATCCATGAACACGATGTCGCCGGGCTGGATGATGCGGTCGGAGAAGTTGCGCCAGTTCGGCCATGTGTTGGGGCCGGACGACACGATGACATCCTCGACGTCCTCCATGCCGGGAATGTTGTAGAGATATTCCATCAGATGCGCCGTCACCTGGTTCTCGGTGACGCCGGGGCGCAGGAATTTCATGCATTCCCAGTGGGTGGCATCGCCGATGGCGCCGACGATGCGGAAGCATTCCTGCTCGTCCTGGTTCTTCACGGCGCGCGCTTCCATCATCGGGGTCATGCCGTCGACCCAGTTGATGTTGTTGTCCTTGAAGATGCTGATCATGTTGATGTCGACGAAGTCGACGCCGAGCTTCTGGCCGGCGACGCCGTTCTCCTGCATCGCCTGCAACACCGCCTTGGTGAACTTGGTGACCTGCTGGACCGACGCCGGCCCGGCCGCGCCTTTGATCCAGGCAAAGGAGTGACGCACGTTCTCCTTCGGGATCCAGGGCGAGTGACGCTCGATCTGGAAGCCGAGGTCGCCTTGTTCGAACAGGATCGGAGCGCCGTCGCCGCACAGCATGGCGTAGCGCAGGCCCGGCTTCAGCCGGTTCCAGCCCGGCGTGAGCGTGCCGGTGAGGTAGCGCACATTCTCGTCATACATGCACAGCATCGCGCCGAGGCCATGCTTCTTCATCATCTGGCGGGCGCGTTCCGTGCGGTAGGTGCGCAGCCGATCCCAATTGACGCGCTGCTGCCAGTCGAGGCCGACGAGACCGAAATTGGCTGTGCCCATGGGTTTCCTCCTTGCGCCTGCCCGCTTTGCGAATGGCGGATTTTCATTGCTGGCCCGATGCTAGTCGTGTTGGCGCCGGTGGCCGAATTAATATATCCTGGCTCTGGTCATAAGGATTTCTAATGGCTGGAATTGCACTGCGGCAGGTTCGCGCGGTCATTGCGGTATGCGAGGAAGGCTCGTTCACGCGCGCCGCGGCGCGCGAGAACGCGACCCAGTCCGGCATCTCGCAACACGTCGCCGCGGTCGAACGCGCCCTCAAGGTCAGGCTGTTCGAGCGCTCCAGCGTGGGGGTCGTTCCGACCCCTGCGGGGCTGCGCTACTACCGGCGTTGCGTCGAGGCGGTCGGCATGCTCGACACCGCCGGCGAGGAAGCGCGCGATCTCGTCGGATTCGTGACCGGCGACCTGCGCATCGGGCTGATGCCGACCTTCACGCGCGCCGTGCTGGCGCCCAC
>DATBBS010000489.1:0-8954 GCA_036270895.1 Xanthobacteraceae bacterium | reverse complement strand
CCGACAAATCCGTCGTCCGCCTCGATCCGGCGCTCGACGCGCTGGTGTCGCCGGACGCCAGGCTCGAGCTGGTGCGCGGCGACTTCGGCTTCACCGAGGGCGTCACCTGGGTGCCGCAGGGGCGGTCGGGCTATCTCCTGTTCAGCGACATCCCGGCCAACGTGATCTACAAGATGTCGCCCGACGGCAAGGACCTCGCGGTGCATGTCGAGCGCGCCGCCGGCTCGGGACCGCATCCCTGGCGCTGGGGCTTCGTGCAGAACAACGGCAAGGATCCCAAGGATCCGAAATACGAAGAATATCCGATGATCGGCGCGAACGGGCTCGCGCTCGACCGCCAGGGCCGGCTCGTGATCGCGACCTGGGCGGGCCGCTCGATCGACCGCATCGAGAAGAACGGCAAGCGCACCGTGCTGGCCGACCGCTGGGAGGGCAAGCGCTTCGGCGGCACAAATGACGTGGTGGTGAAACGGGACGGCGCGATCTATTTCACCGATACCTATGGTGGATTGCGGCTGCGCGAGAAGGACCCCGCGAAGGAGCTCGACTTCAACGCCGTCTATATGTGGAAGGACGGCAAGCTCGCGCTGCTGATCAAGGATATTCCCAACACTAACGGGCTCGCCTTCTCGCCCGACGAGAAGATCCTCTATGTCAACGGCAGCCGCGATCGCTACGTCAAGCGCTACGACGTCAAGGCCGACGGGACGCTGGAGAACGGCCGCATGCTGATCGACGTGAACAGCGATCCGGCGCGCGGCATCACCGACGGTCTGCGCGTCGACGTCAAGGGCAACCTGTGGGAGACCGGCCCGGGCGGCGTGTGGATCATCACGCCGGAAGGAAAGCATATCGGCACCATCAAGACGCCGGAGCTCTCCGCCAATGTCGAGTTCGGCGACCGCGACCACAAGACGCTCTATGTCGCGGCGCGCACCGGCATCTACAAGATCCGGCTCAACGTGGAAGGCATTCCGGCGGGGATGTAGACTGCCTCCGTCATGGCCGGGTTTGTCCCGGCCATCCACGTTTTGCTCGCTGACTGACCGCAGGAAACAAGAAAGACGTGGATGCCCGCGACAAGCGCGGGCATGACGGTGATAGCCGAGGAAGTCCCATGCGGAAATTGATCTTGATCGCAGCGGTGATGGCGGTTGCGCTCGGATGTGGGGCGTCGGCGCAAAATTTTCCCACCCGGCCGATCACCATCGTGGTGCCCTATCCGCCGGGCGGCCCGACCGACGTGGTGGCGCGCATCCTGGCCGACCGCATGCGGGTGTCGCTCGGCCAGCAGATCATCGTCGAGAACGTGGCGGGCGGATCGGGCAGCATCGGGGTCGGGCGCGTCGCGCGCGCGGCGAGCGACGGCTACACCCTGAGCCTGGGAAATTCCGGCTCGCATGTGCTGAACGCGGCGCTTTATACGTTGCCCTACGACCTGCTCAACGATTTCGCGCCGGTCGCGCTGCTCACCAGCAATCCGCAGATCATCGTCACCCGCCTGGGGGTGCCGGCAAAAGATTTGACGGAGCTGATCGGCTGGCTCAAGGCCAACCCCGACAAGGCGACGGTGGGGAGCGCCGGCGCCGTCGCGTCGGTGAGCGCCGCCTATTTCCAGAGCAGCACCGCGACGCGGTTTCTCGTCGTGCCGTATCGCGGCGCCGCGCCGGCGTTGCAGGACCTGATGGGCGGCCAGATCGATCTGATGTTCGATCAAGCCTCCAACGCGCTGCCGCAGGTGCGTGGCGGGAGCGTGAAGGCTTTCGCGGTGACCGCGAAAAGCCGACTGCCCAACGCGCCCGACATCCCGACCGTGGACGAGGCCGGCTTGCCGGGTTTCTACGCGGCGCTGTGGCAAGGCTTGTGGGCCCCCAAGGGCACGCCCAAGGACACGATCGCGCGCCTCAATGCGGCGGTGACCGATGCGCTCGCCGATCCCGCGGTCGCGCAGCGGCTGCGCGACATCGGCCAGGAGCCGTTCGGGCCCGAGCAGCGCAGCAGCGACGCGATGGCGGCGTTTCAGAAAGCCGAAGCCGACAAGTGGTGGCCGATCATCAAGGCGGCGAACCTGAAGGGCGAATGAGTCCGGCGGTATTGCGTCGACTCCGGCGCGACAGCGATCTCATGCGTTCCGCGTCCAAATTGAATCTTGGATCACGTCCCGCGATACCATCAGCAGCCAACGGCCCGCAGCGTCGCTTCGCCGCATGGCAGTGATACCTCCGGGCGGAGGTAAAACCGATAGCGGGAACAAGGCGGCCTCCGCGACTCGTTGTGCATGGCAGGCCGCTCGCCACCTTTCGAGCATATTTGAATTCGAAGCTACCTCTGCTGGGGAGCTGCATGGGATTCGTCGGGGTAAAGTTGGAGGGGGCCATGAAATCGCTAGTCACTAAACGTTCGATCGTCATCGCGGGTCACAAGACCAGCGTCAGTCTCGAAGATGCATTCTGGAAAGGACTGAAGGAGATCGCATCCGATCGCGACCTCACCTTGTCCGAGATGGTCGCGGCCATCGATTCCGGGCGCACCGACGGCAACTTGTCGTCGGCCATTCGGCTGTTCGTGCTCGATCACTATCGCACCCTGATCGGCGCGGTGGCCGGCACGCCAGGCTCCGGTGGTGAAACCGCAACACCGTCGGCTCTGCCCACCAGGGGCTGAATGACTGCGAAGCGGGCCAAGCTTGGGTTGCGGCCGGCGGAAGCACGACCTCAGTGCATCGCCCCGCGGCAGACCGCCATCAATTCCGAATGTATCTGGGTAATGGTGGAGAGTTGATGGGCACGATCGGGTTCGTCGAAAATCGATCCTTCGTTGCTCAGGGCAATCCACAGGTTTCGCAGACTTTCCAAAACAATACGGCGCTCAGGATCGGCAACGAGCTCGATGGCGCGGTCGCATTCGGCTGCTTTGGTCCATGGATCGACGTGTAACATCGCACCGGCTCCCATCGCCACACATTGCCAACGGGTCTGCATCGGGCCGACCCATTCATTAGTCGAGGCGAAGCCCGGGCCGGTTCACGGATTTTTTCTGTGCCAAGCGATGATTTATTCGGGGCTCGACGTCCCCCGGCCCGAATAGCCGGCTTGCCGCGGGGTTATCACACCCGCATCCGGGGGGCGGGCTCACGCGCAGGAGGACGTCATGACGATCTTCAATCGATGCTGCGACCGGACAAAGCTGCTGTTGCTCGTCACGGGAGGCGCCATGCTGGCGTCGGCCATTGCCTCACCCGCTGCCGCCGATGCGGTGCGCTGGCGCAGCGTGATCGGGATCATCCAGGCGGGCAATGTTGTCGGCAACATTGGCGGCGGCGGACAGCCGTGGTCGACGCTCGGCGGCCACGCCAGCGTTGATCTGTCCGCGAGCCGGGTGGAATTCGAGGTGCGCGGGCTGGTTCTCGCCGGCGGTAACACGATCGGGAACCCGGGCGCCGTCAATCAGGTCAAGGGCACGCTCGTCTGCGATCCGGGCGGCCTCAATGTGACGATCGACACGGTATTGGTGCCGCTGAGTGCACGCGGCGACGCCGAGTTCAGCGGCACCGTGCCACCGATCCCGACGACCTGCACGTCGTCGAACATCGTATTTCTGGTCCGCATCGCGGCGAACCGTTGGATCGCCAACGGGGCCGTCAGAACCAGCCCGGGCGACGATCATTAATCCTGCGTGATCACGGCCAGGACCGGGCGCGTCCCGCGCATGTTCGGGAAACCGGTCCTGGCCAGCGCTTCGACGCGCGCAAGCGCGCGCCGAAGCGCGACATAAAAACCTGCGTCGAAGCGCTCAAGCCATTGAGACCGGCGCCGATATGGTCTTGCGGCTGAGGCGAATGCTGTCACGAAAAGCTCGCCGCCATAAGAGGAAGTCGCTCGTGCCGCATTGCAGCTTCTACGGGGCCGAAGCTGACTTCGAAAGCATTCTGGAATTTGTTTTTGCCGAGCTCGACTGCCGTGTCATCGAAGCCTCGTCGGAGACGGACAAGCCGATTGTTGAATTCTCATCGGTTCCCGAAGTCACATCTCAGGTGAATCTCGATCGCTTTAAAAAATCTGGTGGTTACGCCCGCCTCAGCCTATGCCCCAGGCCGCTTTCCGCCCTCGTCACCATCCGGCGCGAAGTCTGGGACGAGGGCAAATTTGCCGGCCGCCACCGTTTCTCCGCGGAGGGGTGGGGCCTCATCTCGCTCGAGCTCAGGGGAGTAAATTCAAGGGGACTTCAGCCTTCGAGCATCGATCACAACACGCAGAAACGCGCGCTGGGTTGGCAAGCCATCTATGCGGACAGACTGGGAGACCCCGATGTGTGGGACTGGCCGCTCGTGACCAGGACATCGGCCCGGCTTAACCGGCGGATTCGATCCCTTGGCGTCCGCAAAATCGGCAGCAACGCCGTCTTGCCCGCGGCCGATGCCCTCATTCAAAGCGGAATACCCGCCCTCCTTAATGCGGGCGCCTGATCCGCCAGCAGAGTTGCTCCTGGAAGGCGACGCACGCGACCTCACCCGCGCCCCATGCGGTGCAGCTTGAGCACCGCATAGACCGCCGCATTCATCGGGGTCGGGATGCCGAGCTCGCGGCCGAGCGCGACGACGCGGCCGGCCAGCCAGTCGATCTCCAGCCGGTTGCCGCGCTCGAGATCGTGCAGCAGCGACGCCTTGAATCCGGGCGGCGTGGTGGCGGCGAACTTCATCCGATCCTCGGTAAAATCCTCCGGCAGCGCGACGCCCTTTTGGCGGCCGACGGTCACCACCTCCTGCATGACGGCGGAGAACATGGCGCGCGTGTCGGGATCGGCGAGGATCTTTCCCAACGGCTCGCGTGTCGCGCCGGTCATGCCGGAGAGCCCGACCAGGAAGACGAATTTCTTCCAGCGGTCGGCCTCGACGGTATCGGTGAGCGAGATGTCGACGCCGGCCGCCTTGGCGGCGTCCGCGAAGGCGGCGAGCTTCTGGTCGGGCTTGCCGTCGATGCGGCCACAGCGCATCTGCGCGAAATCGCTGGTGTGGCTCACGGTGCCGGGCGCCGACATGACGCTGGCGATATACGCCATGCCGCCCACCACATTGTCGCGGCCGAGGATCGGCTGCAGGCGCTCGACCGAGTCGACGCCGTTCTGCAGCGTGACGACGCGGGTGTCGGCGGCGACGATCGGGCGGATGAGCTCGCCCGCCTTCTCGGTGTCCCACAGCTTGACCGCGAACAGCACGATATCGACGGGCGCCACCGATGTCGGGTCGTCGGTCGCGGTCACCTTGGGGAGCGCCAGGTTACCCTTGGGGCTTTCGATCTTCAGCCCGCGCTCGCGCAGCGCCGCCAGGTTGGCGCCGCGGGCGAAAAAGACGACGTCGTGCCCGGCCGCCGCGAGGCGGCCGCCGAAATATCCGCCGACGGCCCCGGCCGCCATCACCCCGATGCGCATATGAGCTTCCTCGACCCGACGATCCGGCAAAACCCGAAAGGGCGCGCATCATAAGGCGGCCGCCGGCTCGGTCCAGCCACTCCTGTGACGGCCCCCGCCCCTTTGCGGTCACGATTTCGCGCGCGCGCGCCCACGAAATGGTCGCATCGGCTTGGTCAGCTTCGCGCCGGGCGGAGGGCCTGCGGTGTGTCCGCAGGCCGGCACGGAGGGGACCATGCGTTGCGTCATCGTGGCTCTCATGAGTTTCGGCATGCTTGCGGCGATCGGGTCGGCGCCAGCGCCGGCCGCGCCGCTGCGGCCAGGCGAGTTCGCGTCACGCGAGGCGGTTCTCGGCTGGATGAACGACTATCGGACGAAGCGCGAGCCCGGCCACGTGCCGGAAGCCGTGCAGGCCATGAGCAAGCTCGGCGTGTTCAAGGACTCGGAGAACGCAGGGGCCTTCGTCGGCTTCATGGCGGGGATCCTCGCGACCAATCCGGGAAAGGCGGAGGCGCTGGTCGACAAGATGCTGCCGCTGCCGCCGGAGGACCAATGGGCCGTCGTCCAGGCGATCGCCTATTCGGGACTGCCGGACTGGAAGGCGCTGCTGCGCCGTTTCGCCGACCGCATGCCGACGCGCGGCCTGATGATCCAGAAATATCTCGCCAGCGAACTGCCGACGCTGGATCAGGCGGGATTCGAGAAGGCTCCGGGCGCCTTCGATAAGCTGGGCGGCTATCTCGGCCTGGACGGCGACAAAAAACAAAAAAAGCCGGTGCTGGCGCCGACCCCGGCGCTGCTCGACACACTGTGGGGATATTATTGCGCGACCGGCGCGTTCAATCCCGCGGTCTCGCGGCTCATCGCCCTGATGTCCTGGTCGACCGACAGGGACGACGTTGACAAGCTCACGCTGGGCGGCATGGCCAAATACACCCTCGCCGCCAACGCGGCGCGCGATCCAAAGCTGCTGGCGATGCTCAAGAGCGTGGCCAAGCACTATCCGAAGGACATGAAGGCGCACCTGGACGAGGTGATCGAGGCGGCCGAGACGGTCGACTTCGCGCGCCTGCGCAAGAAGGCGCTCGCCTCGATCGAGGAGCTCAAGCGCAAGGGCCCGGGCTCCAAGCGCGACATCTCGTTCTGGGGCCAGGTCGGCGAGGGCACGCTTGCGGTCGGCTGCATCGCGGCGGCGGCGCTCGGGCAGATCGAGTTCGGCATACCCTGCGTGGTCGGCGGCGCCGTCACGTCGGCGGGGCTGCGCTTCTGGGCCCCGCAATGACGACGACCCAAAGGGTCGTCGTCATCCCCGGACTTGATCCGGGGATCCACGTCTTGCTTTCTATGCCGCAAAGACGTGGATGGCCGGGACAAGCCCGGCCATGACGTGAGGATGAACGAGATTCTCGTGCAGTCTTACCGCGCCGCGTTGGCCCGCATGTCGGCGTGACGCTCGATCGGCAGCACCACGACCTTGGTGCCGACATTGACCCGGCCATAGAGATCCATCACGTCGTCATTGACCAGGCGGATGCAGCCGGAGGAGACGCGGCTGCCGATGGTCTCGGGCGCGTTGGTGCCGTGGATGCGATACACGGTGCCGCCGAGATACATCGCACGGGCGCCGAGCGGATTGCCGGGGCCGCCGGCCATGAAGCGCGGCAGATAGGGCTGGCGCTCGAGCATTTCCGGCGGCGGCGTCCAATCCGGCCATTCGGTCTTGCGGGTGACGGTCTGCACACCCGCCCAGGTGAAGCCTTCGCGGCCGACGCCGATGCCGTAGCGCAGCGCGCGGCCGTTGCCGAGCACGAGGTAGAGGTAGGTGTTGGGCGTATCGATCACGATGGTGCCCGGCGCCTCGTGGGTCGCGTAATCGACGATCTGGCGCCTGAAGCGGGCGGCCTGAGCGGGAGCGGGCTGCTGCGGCTCGAACATCGGCTGGACCACCCGCTGGTCTGGCGTCTGGCGGTCCGGCGCCAGGAGCGACAGCGGATTGGCGGCGGCGGCGGTGGTGAGAATGGCGCCCGCGAGGGCTGAAAATGCGATGGAGCGAAGAGCGTGGATGCGGCACATGGACGACCCCCTGTTTTGCCAGTGTGTCGCCGCTCTCATTCGAAAGGTTCGAACGCAACGTAGAAAATTTAACTCTAATCGTCAGCGCCGGCCCGCACCCCATGAGCTGTCGAGGGGAGCCGCGGTGGTATTGCGGTCATTCGTCAGCGCCGGGCGTGCCAGCCCACCATGGCGTCCGGCACCGCGTCGGTCGAGGCGAAATAGGGCTTGAGGTCGAGGAGTGGCGTGCCGTCGACGCAGTCGAGGCCGACCACCGACAGGCGCGGCCCGTCCAGCGCGACCAGCTTGACCACGCTCGCCGCGATCGGGTTGGGCCGCACCGGCGAGCGCAGCGCAAAAGTGCCGCGCGGCTCGCCGTAATGGCGTGGCGCCTGCACCACGAGGTCGCGCCGCGCCTTGTCCATCCAATAGAGCACCAGCATGTGCGAGCAGGTCTCGACGCCCTTGAGGGCGGCGCCGAAACTCGGCTCGACCTCGATGGTGCAGACGGCGTCCGATTCACGCGCGTTCTTCGGGCAGTCGTCGCGCGTGCGCCAGGGCGTGCGGATGCGGCCGATGAAATAGAGCCCGGCGTCGAAGCTCGTCGGCAGCTCGACCGCGACCTCGCCGTCGCGCTTGGCATAGGGATCGTCGGCCATCGGGGCCTCCAGCGGGCCTTAGGCTTAGAGCATTTTGCGGCGCGATGGCCACCGCCGGCGGCGCCAGCGCCGCCCAACGGGCGGCGCCTAATGGGCAGGGCCCCACTTGCGGACCGCCTTTTAATAATATAAAGATATCTTTATATGCCATGGAGGGCGGGCATTCCGCCCCACCCAACCGGAGATGCCACCCATGCCGGGTCCCGAGCAAGTCGGCTTCGACGACCTCAATGCGGCCCTCAAGGCCGCCGGCGAGGAGACGCGGCTGCGCATCCTGGGGCTGCTGTTCGAGGCCGAACTGACGGTCTCCGACCTCACCGAAATCCTGCGCCAGTCGCAGCCGCGCATCTCGCGCCATCTCAAGCTCCTGGCCGAGGCCGGGCTGGTGGCGCGCTTCCGCGAAGGCGCCTGGGCGTTCTTCCGCCTTGCCGAGCAGGGGCAGGCGGCGCTCGCGATCCGCTCCCTCCTGACGCGACTCGACGCCGATGATCCGGTTATCGCGCGCGACCGCGAGCGGCTCGGCGAGGTGCGCGCCGCGCGGACGGCGGCCGCGCAGGCCTATTTCAATGCGCATGCGGCCGAGTGGGACCGCATTCGCCGGCTGCACGCGGCCGACGACGCGGTGGAGGCGGAAATCCTCGCCGCGCTGTCCGACCGGCCGTTCCGCGCGCTCCTGGACCTCGGCACCGGCACCGGCCGCATGCTCGAGCTGCTCTGCCCGCAGATCGAGCGCGGACTGGGCATCGACTTCTCGCGCGACATGCTGGCGCTGGCGCGCGCCCGGCTCGACCGCGCGGGGCTCAAGCATTGCAGCGTGCGCCAGGGCGACATCTACGA
>DATBBS010000488.1:0-3086 GCA_036270895.1 Xanthobacteraceae bacterium | reverse complement strand
TCGACCCAGGACCACGCGGCGGCCGCGGTCGCGGCCGCCGGCACGCCGGTCTTCGCCGTCAAGGGCGAGAGCCTCACCGAATACTGGGACTACACCCACCGGATCTTCGAATGGGCGGACGGCGGCACCCCCAACATGATCCTGGACGACGGCGGCGACGCCACCCTTCTGGTGCATCTGGGGTTGCGCGCCGAAAAGGGCGACACCGCCTTCCTCGAGAAGGCGAGCAACGAAGAGGAAGAGGTGCTGTTCGCCGCCATCAAGAAGCGGCTCAAGGACAAGCCGGGCTGGTACACCGAGGTCGCCAAGAACATCAAGGGCGTCACCGAGGAGACCACCACCGGCGTGCACCGGCTCTACGTCATGGAGCGGGAAGGCAAGCTCCTGTTCCCGGCCATCAACGTCAACGACTCGGTCACCAAGTCGAAATTCGACAATCTCTACGGCTGCCGCGAGTCGCTGGTCGACGGCATCCGCCGCGGCACCGACGTCATGATGGCCGGCAAGGTCGCGATGGTGGCGGGCTTCGGCGACGTCGGCAAGGGCTCGGCCGCCTCGCTGCGCCAGGCCGGATGCCGCGTGATGGTCTCCGAGGTCGATCCGATCTGCGCGCTGCAGGCCGCCATGGAGGGCTACGAGGTCATCACCATGGAAGACGCGGCGCCGCGCGCCGACATCTTCGTCACCGCCACCGGCAATATCGACGTCATCACGGTGGACCACATGCGCGCCATGAAGGACCGCGCCATCGTGTGCAACATCGGTCACTTCGACTCGGAAATTCAGGTCGGGGCGCTGAAGAACTTCAAGTGGCACAACGTGAAGCCGCAGGTCGACGAGATCGAGTTCCCGGGCGGCAAGCGCATCATCCTCTTGTCCGAGGGCCGGCTGGTGAATCTCGGCAACGCCATGGGCCATCCCAGCTTCGTGATGTCGTCCTCCTTCACCAACCAGACGATCGCGCAGCTCGAGCTGTGGACCAATCCGGGCAAATACGACAAGAAGGTCTACACGCTGCCCAAGCATCTCGACGAGAAGGTCGCGCGGCTCCATCTCGACAAGATCGGCGTCAAGCTCACCAAGATGAGCGACAAGCAGTCGAGCTATATCGGCGTGCCCGCCGCCGGCCCGTTCAAGCCGGATCACTATCGCTATTGAGTCGCGAGCAGCGAGTGGTGAATGGCGGGTAGCGCCTGTTCGCTACGCGCGCGGCAGCAGCGTGACGATCAGGTAGCGGACCGGCGGGTCCGCGGCCCCGGCAAATCGACGCGATATCTCCACGTCGGCGCGCGTGCCGACCCGGCCCCGCTCGACAAGCGCATTCATGGCTTTCACGCAATCGTTGTCCTCTGCCGGGCAATAGACCGCGATGCCGTCGCGCGCGATGCGCGCCGCATCGGTCCAGGGCGTCACCTGCGGGCCGATGATCTCGAAGGTCGAGGGGCGATCGTGAAAATAGAAGATCGTGCCGTAGAGCAGGTTGTTGTAGCTGCCGACGAGCCGCAGCGGCCGGTCGGTCGTGGCGCGCCAGGCCTTTTCGACCTCTTGTGCGAGCAGCCGGTAGTGCGAAGCGTAATTGGGCACGCCCTGCCGATGGATCACGATCGCGACCAGGGGCGCGGCCGCAAGCGCGATCAGCGGCAGCGCCAGCGCCAGCGCGATGATGCGCCGGGCCGCCAGCGCCGGAACGGTGAGGCGCGGCGACGACAGCAGCACCACCGCCAGCAAGGTCATGCTGCCGATCGACCACAATGAGATGACCAGCGCCTGCGTCGCGACCGCGAAGATGAGCGGCAACCCGAGCGGCAGCCAGAAGGCCAGCGCGGCCAGCCGGCGCTCCGGCGCTTGCGGCCACACGATGTCGCGGATCGCGGCGCCCGACGGCCGCGCCGCCATCATGACGAGCCCCACCGGCAGCGCCATATAGCCGGCCGCGCCCGCCATATAGGCGAGGCCCGACCGGATGCTCTCGCCCATCGTCCCGGGATGCGACTCCATCGCATAGGCGAAGGGCGTGAAATCATGCGCGGCGAGCCACGCGGCGTGCGGGACGAGCGCGGCGGCGCCGACCGCGATCGTCACCCAGGGAGCCGGCGAGCGGAAATACGCGGCGCGGCGCGGATCCGCGAGCGCCGCCAGCCCCAGCCCGAGCAGCAGGATGACCGACCAGTATTTGCCGAGCATCGCGGCGGCCGCCGCCAGCCCCGCAAGGGCCGCGACGCCGGCGCGGCGCGTCTCGTAGGAGCGCAGGAACAGCGCCGTCGTGGCGGCCCACAACGGGATCATGATGGTGTTGGCGTTGAACTTGAGCGCATGAAAATTGAAGAAGGGCACCAGCGTGAGCAGCGCGAGGCCGAGCACCCGTTTCTCGCCGTCGAGATAGCGCGCCGAGACCCTCCAGGCGATCCACAGCGCGAGCGTGGCGAGCGCCATCGCGAGCAGGTAATAGGCCCAGTCGGCGAGCGGAAAGACGCTGAACCAGGCGCGCACCAGCCAGGCGCCGAGCGGCGGATGCTTCGGCGTCCCCCAGGCGATCTCGCGCGACCAGGCGATCATCTCGCCCATGTCGAAATGGACGTCCTGGCTGCCCTTGGCGATCGTCCCGTAGAGCGTCCACAGCCCGCAATAAGCGGCGAGCATCGCGACGACGTTGCGTTCCCGGCGGGCAGGATCGGCGAGCGCCGCCAACAGGCGCTTGACCGGCCGGTCGAGCAGGCGGTCGCGCGCCGCATTGACGCCGATGCTGGAAGACGAAGCCATCGAGAGCCGGGAGCCGCATTGAGTGTCGCGCGACCCCGCCATATCACCTATTCCGGCGTTTGCGAAACGTCCCGCCGGGGGATGTTGGTTCGGCGAATTGGCGGGCTCGGCGGCGCCCTGATGGGGCTTTGGAACCATGGGGTGAGCGCCGCATTCATCTGGCGGGGAGCCTGAATCCCGTCGGCGCCTGAAAACCAACAAGATTCGGATGCAAGCAAAGTTCCATCAACCAAAACCCTGCCGGTAACGCGCTTTTAGCCACTCGGGACCAAGATTTGGGCTAACATTCGGGACTGAGATTCGGATGTGCGCCGCCAGCGCCCTAT
>DATBBS010000487.1:0-20296 GCA_036270895.1 Xanthobacteraceae bacterium | reverse complement strand
TTGCTCACGATGTCGTACTGGTAGGCCCCGCCGATCAGGCCCGGCGGCCACGGCGTGTGCAGGCGCACCAGCGCGTCGAGCTTGTTCTCCAGGATCACCATCATGTCGGCCCGGCGCAGCAATTCGCGCAGCATGATGCGTTCGTTGACGCCCTGGCGCTGTCCGAGCGGATTGCGCGGATCGGCCACCTCTTCCCAATTCCGGAACGCCGCGCGCTGATCGTCGCCCCAGAATTTCGAGCGCGCGTTGAGGGTCGGAAAATCGACCAGCGATTCGGTAAAGCCGCGCGCCTTCCAGTCCGCGGCACGGCGCGTGAGATACTGGGAAATGTGGAAGCGGAACGCCATCGCCATCTCCTGTTGCTGGATGGTGGCGAGGTCGAGGTTGCGGGGCGGCGCGATCCGCCCCTCCGCCATCTCGACGCAATAGTCGATCGGCTGCATCTTGCCGGCGCCGAACACTTTGCCCGGCATGAACTCGGTCGGCACGATCGCGGCGGCGAAGTCCTTGAACACCGGCTGCCCGTCGCGGCCGAGCCTGAACAGGAGGTCCGGCATGAACACCGGCACCAGCCGCGCCAAGGCGCGGCGGAAATCGGTCGTCATGCGCTCTGCGCCGGGATCGGGTTTCCACAGGGGGTCGGAGGATTCGACGAGCGCGGCGCCCAGCCGTTCGCCGAGCACCGATTTGATTTCGCGCGCCGCCGCCGTGACGATCGGCTCCTCGGTCTTCGAGCCCGGCGGGTAGACCATGGATTCGCGGATGACGCCGAGGCGCATGCCTTTGAGCGCGCCGGGCGTGCCGGGCGCCGTCGCATGGCCCGCATAGGGCGTGCTCAATACCGAGGAGCGCGGCACCGTCGTATAGGGATCGCGCGGATCGTAATAGCCCTCGACCGGGTCCTTCAGCGCATCGAGCACCTTGGCGCAGTCGCCGATGGTGCGACAGTGGATGCCGCTGCGGTCGCAATAGATATCCGCCCCGATCGCGCCGCCGTCGAAGCCCAGCATCGACTTGTGCGGCAGGATGAGCGCCACCGCATTGTGATTGGACGGGCCGCGGCACGACGCCCGGGTTTCCTCGCCGAGGCTCGCCATCACCAGGTTGGCGCTGACCGAGAGCGCAGAGCCGGAGCTGGAGCCGAGCGAGGCCGAGCGCGTGGTGTCGTAGGGATTGGAGGGATTGCCGCCCCAACTGCTGCGCTGGTAGCCGAGAGTCGAGGGCAGCACCTTGTCGGGCTGGTGGCGGCCGCCGGGATCGCCCGCCCGTCCGTTGTATTCGGTGTTGACCGCTTTGGCGAAGATGATCGCCCCTTTGTGGCGCAGCTGCTCGACCAGCACGTGATCGCGCGCCGGAAAATCGACGTCGTAGCGCGCGTCGCCGCCGCCGGTCGAACGCATGTCCTTGGTGTCGAACGGATCCTTGAACGAGAACACCACGCCATACATCGGCATCGCGGCGAGATCGGGGTTGCGCCCGTGCGTCGCGTCGAGCTCGGCCGCGCGCTCGAGCGCATCGGGCAGCTGACGAAAGAATTCGCACACCGCCGGCGCGCCGGGCGGCAGCGGGCCGAGCGAGGGATGGCGATCGAAGTCGCCGCGGCAGGTAACCGAGCGCTCGCCCCGTATGTTGAGTGTCGCAAGGGCGTTGACCTGACCGGCATTCGGAATGCCGACGATCATGCCGAATTGCTGCGCCACGGCCGGATCGGACGCGGTCGGCTCCATGCGGCCGAATTCGAGCGGCGGCCCTTTGTATCTGTCGAGATCGGGAAGGATGGTGGACGCCTTGACGGTTTGGGTCGGAAAGCGCAGCGGCGCGCCCGCGCGCACCGCGCCCGTTGCCGGCGCCACCGGCAGGCCGTCCTCGGTGACGAGCGCGCTCGCCACCCCGTTGAAGGCGCGAACGCGCTCCAGGTAGTGCTGGACGACGGAAACGCAGGTCGTCCGCCCGTCGCGGATGGCCTGATGCAGTTCATCGATGGTCGCCTCTTCGAGACGGAACGGCGGGACATCGCGCGGGTCGGTCATGGTTCACTCTTGGATTGGGATCGCGACTTGCGCTGATCTTCGCAATCAGCAGGCGTCAATGCGAGGGCGCCATGTGCTCGACCCTCTTGAGGAACGTGCTGAAGATTTCCGCCAGCCGGCCTTCCTTGGCCTTCCAGTCCTTCGGGTCCCATTCCTCCAGCAGATCGCCGTCGGGCCGTTTCTCCACGACGTCGTCATGGAATTCGCTCTTCCCAATCAGGGCGGCCGCCTTGCGGGCCGCGGCCGGCACATGCACCTGATCGTTGCCGGCGATGATGCAGGCGGGGATCGTCAATCCGCGCAATTGCGCTTCCGTCGCGCCAACCACCGGCAAGTCGGCGGCCGCCAGAAAATTCTTGCGCCAGATATCCATCACCGCGATGAAATCGTCGGGACTCATGGCCATCAGTCGCTCGCGATTCGACGGCCGGGCCTTGATGCAGTCGGCAAAATGCTGGGAGGCGCAGACCGCCGCCATGCCACCGGTCTTCGCCAGCTCGGCATAGGCGCCGTAATACTGGTGGGCGAGCTTCTGCGCGGCGTGCTGTCCGCCGGTGACCCGCCAGAGCAGCAGGCCTTTGACGGCCGACGGATGGCGCAACGCGAACAGCAACGCCAGACGTGCGCCGGCCGAGGAGCCGCCGGCATAGATCGGAACCGCGCCAAGCTCGCCGCACAGTTCGTTGAGATCATCGGCCCAGACTTCATGCTCCGAGCCGCGCGCCTCGATGCAGACGTCGGAACGACCGCAATTGCGCCGATCATGCAGCAGCACCCGATAACCGTGTCGGGCCAGCATCGCGGAAAGCGGCAGCAGCTCGTCGCTGGCACGCCGGCTTCCGGGCGTGAGCGCGATCCAAGGCCCCGAATTCCCGATGACTTCGTAATAGAGCGTGATGCCGCGAACTTTTGCTTCCGCCATGATGGTCCTCCCCCGCTCCGGTTTTTAGCACAAGCGAGATGGGCGCGGCCTGCCGGAAATCGCATCGGTACATTGTGAAGTTGCGGCCTATCAGGAATTGGCGCGGCGCAATGCGCTCAGCAAGGCGAGCGCCTCGCTCAACAATAACCGATCGGCGCGGTCCGCCGTTGGGAGACTTCATGATGGCCGGGGGACGCACGACGCCGGCGTCGCAGCGCATGCTCGCGTCAACCCGATATCCCGGCGGTCGATCCGATGGAGGCGGGCGCGCACGCGCGACTTACAATCGCGGCCACCCTGAAAGATTGCCCGCGGCTTCAATAATCCGCAGAATGGAATCCCGGCGCGGCCCTTGGTAATGCGACCACCCGGCAAAAGAGGCTTTATTGCACCGAACCGTCAGATAACATTCGGACGGCCCGGCGATGTTGTCATTGCGGGCTCGCGAATTCTTGCGAACACGATTTCCGATTCAATTCACGACGAGAAAATCGCCGGATGACCGGTTTACTTTACCTTCAGGTTCTCCGCCGAGCTCTTGCCGCGATTGCTCACGATCTCGAACTCCACGTCCTGATTTTCATTGAGCGTGCTGAGGCCGGCCCGCTCCACCGCCGAGATATGCACGAACACGTCCTGTCCGCCCCCCGAAGGCTGGATGAAGCCATAGCCCTTGGTCGGGTTGAACCATTTCACTTTACCGGTCGCCATCTTGATCTCCAGAATCTGGTCACAGTCGCTACCCAGCCACTGCCGGGCCTTTGACGCGTGACAGCAATTGCGTGGGAAAGCAAGCTAAAATGAGGCATCCCGGGCGTTCCGCGGGTGTTATGCGGGTCCTTGCGACAACGCGCTTAACGGTGAATTTCCCATGCCGATCTCCGCGCCGGGCCGGCGCCATCCGGCCGGGGTCGCCGTCCCGATCCGCGCCCTCCTCGCCGGCACTATGCTTGAGACTACCCTTCTACCGCAGACTGCCGGCCCAGCCGCTATTCCGCAGAATTTGTCCGTTGATTTGAGCCCCGACGGAAGGTTCCGGTGCCGCCACCGAAAGGCCAGCCGATGACGGAGTTGCGCAAGATCGAGACCGCGCCAGGCCTGGTATTCGACGCGTTTGTGAATGGCGCCGCGGACGCGCCGCTCGTGCTGATGCTGCATGGATTTGCGGAATCCTTCCACATGTGGCGCGCCCAACTACCCGCCCTCGCGGCGGCCGGCTTCAGGGCGGTGGCGCCGAGCCAGCGCGGCTACTCGCCGGGCGCGCGGCCGGACACGGCCGACCCTGCCAACTATGGCTTCGACCTGCTCATGGCCGACGCCCTGACCATGGCCGACGCCTGTGGGCAGGCGCGGCGCCGTTTCCACCTTGTGGGCCACGACTGGGGCGGCAGCATCGCCTGGGGTATCGCGGACCGCCACGCGGATCGGCTGGCCTCGCTCACGGTGCTGTCACGCCCTCACCCCAACGCCTTCAACCGCGCGCTCGCGCTGCCGGATGGCGATCAGGCGCAGCGCTCACGCCATCACAAGGCGTTTCTCGCGCCCGACGCGGGAGCGGTTCTGCTGGCGAATGGCGGGCGCCGCTTGCGCGAGCGCCTTGCCGCTTCCGGCGTTCCCGCCGCGGCGGTCGAGCAGCATCTGTCGGTGATCGGCAACGCGAGCGCGATGGAGGCCGCGCTGACCTGGTACCGCGCCCGCGGCGCCATCCGGGCGCCGCTCGGGCAAATCAAGGTTCCGGTGCTCTACGTGTGGGGAGACGCCGACGACACGGTCGGGCGAGCCGCCGCCGAGGGCACGCGCGACTTCGTCTCCGGCCCCTACCGCTTCGAGATCCTGCCGGGCGTCGGCCACTTCATCGCCGACCAGGCCCCGGATCGGCTCAACGACCTGCTGCTCGCTCACCTCGCGGCCCATCCGGCATAAACGTCCACCGCGCCAAGCGATTCGCTGTTGAAGGCTTCCGATCAAGGGCCGGCGCCTCGTCCATCTCGTTTTCACATCCGCCACCGACGATTTATAATCAGCGCCGGTGAGTCGTCCGATCGGACGACGCGGGGGCTCCGGCGGCATTGACGACGACGCAATCCAACTCGCGCGGGGTGTCCGATTGAAAACCGGGACATGAGCGTGGGGCGTCGAACCATCACCATCAACCGCGCGCCGGTCCTCACCTTGTGGGCCTCGGTGGTCGCCCGCCGCCTGGGCTTCGGGCGCGAGGAGGCATTGACGCTCGGACGCGCCGTCGCAGGGCTCAGTACCTGTTCAAGGGGCGTGTCGCTCGGCCTGCTCGCCCCCTCGCCCAAGGCAATCAAGGATCGCCGGCGCAACCTCAAGGCCGGGAAGCGGCTTCAGGTCGATCTGCTGCAGCGCGCCGTGCCGGTGGTGCGCACCCGCAAGGGCTTGCGCGCGCTGAGCAAGGATCGCCTGATCGCTCCCGACAGCGTCGAGCAGTATCTCGAGATCAAGTTCGGCGACGCGCTCAAGATGGTGCGCAGCTCGATGAAGCGGCTGGCGCGTTCGATGTCCGCCCCCGAGATCGCGCAACAGGCCGATGCGCTTTACGAAAAATTCCGCCCCAAGGTTCCGGCCAGCGAGCCCGGCTGGGCGGCGGAGGGAAAGCTCGATCTCGCGCGCATCGAACGGCTCGGGAAAACGAAATCGGCCCGGCGCGGGGCATGACGACGTCGCGTGGGTCGATGACGGCGCGGGTGACGCGTTTTCCGGCGCCCCCCCACTTGGTCGGGACGCGGACGCCGCTTCGTCGTCGCGACACGCTTCAGTCTTTTCCGACCGGCTTGAATTTGAACGACAGGGTTCCGACGAATACGGCGCCGCACAGCCGCGAGCGCAATCCATCCGGGTTGTTGACAAGGTTCACGGCACCGCCCGGAGACGCCAGGAGATCGCCGGTCAAGACGAAGCAGTCTTCCTTGGACAGGTTGGTGTCGTAGTAGCTCAGGTCGAGGCTCACATTATCCTTGAGTGTGAACGTAAGACCGGCGTGCCAATTCGCGTAGGCCGGCAACGGAAAGCCGCCCTGGGCCGGTAACGTGTTGCCGAACCGCCAATATCCGGCGTTCGCCGTCAGCTGCCAGCGCACGTCTTTCAGGAAATCGAGGGACGGCAGATCGATCGTGATGCCGGCCTCCGAATAGGCGCCCCAGGCGCCGGTGCTGGAGACATCGGGCGCATAGGCGAACTGAGCGTTGAGGTTGATCTGCTCCGTCAGGTCACGGTCCACGTTCAGCGCATACTCCCAATAATTGGTCCTGGTGGCCGCGTCGGTCGCGACCTCGCCCGGGTAATAGAAATAGCTCGCGCCGAGATCGAAATTGAACTTGGCCAGCTCCCAACGATACCCACCAGCGAGCGTGATCTCGGCGGCGGGATTTGTCGGCAAATTGACGCTTTGAAAGTTGGTGTTGACGTAAAACCCGCGCCACTGCGCGTCGATATTCAGGGCCGCGGTGGGCCGGCGTGCCGACAGGCTGACGCCACGGTAGATATAGTCGGACGCCACCGAGCCTTCGATCTCGATCGCGAGGTCGTCCGCCCATGATCTTGCGACCACGTTCCCAGGCGTCGCATGCGTGGCCGCCAGCTCGGCTGCGTCAGTCCACAAGGGAAGCGCGACCAAGGCCGCACCTGCCGTCAATGTCGCCAGTCCCCCACGCATCGCCATGACCCGCCCCCCGGGGTCGCGCACGCAGATCCAATCCAGGATTGAGTGCACGGGTGCGCCATCGGCGCAAGTGCATTTCGGCAACGGACGGGCCTCTCGTGCCGCGAACGCGACGTCCGCGCACCCTTCGCCGCGATGGCTGTTGCGAATGTGGGGTTCAAAAGCCGCACTGGAATCATGAAGTTGCCGGTGTCCCTTCGACTCCGAAGTTCACACCAGCGGTCGGCGCGAGGCCTTGCGGATTTCGCAATCGGGACACTGCCGAGGTGAAAGATCACCCGGCATGTCGGTGCCCGGGCGCCGCGGAAATCCACCCGTGAAATTTCACACGGTCAGCAGGCGAGTGCACGCATGGCTTCGGCACGCCGCCGCCACACACCACGACATCGTACCTCTGCGCATTCCTCGACGGCTCGCGCTCGCGGCGGCGCGATCAGGATTTTCGCCGTGCGGATTCAGGTTGCGAACCGCCCGCACCCATTTGTGCAGAGCAGCAAGAACCGCCGAGCCCGGTCGTTGGCGCCTCCAGGAGAAGCACATTCGCTACGTTTGCTCATACTGCAACGCAATGCAGTGAGCGCCGCATGGTCGATGCTCGCTGATGAGCGCGCGTGTGCATGTGATTTTTTTCGGCGCAAGCGTGATTGCGTCAACGTGAATGTCAGCGCGTCTGTCTTGTGTCCGGTCGCATCGCATTTTATAAAAAATTCATGGACGTGCCATGCTGTCGCCAAAGACGGTGGACATCCTGGGGACGCAGACGGGGAACGGCACAACGGGGAAAACACGGAGGAGCTTTTCGATGAAAGGTCAAGCCGAGATGCAGGCTGGTCCCGATGCACCCCGCCGCTTCGCGCCTCCCCTCTGTCCGCAATGCAATGACCTGCTTTTCGCGCCGGCAGCCTCCGAATATGTGAGCAGGAGCCGCGTGCGCCATGTGTGGTCCTGTGACGACTGCGGTCACGAGTTTTCGACCTTCGTGAGCTTGTCCTTCCGCGGTCCGCGCCAGCCATTGAGCTGAGGCGGCGGCTCATTGCGTCCAGAGCGTCCGGGAATGCGTCTTGGTCTCGTCACCGTCGGACGCGGCGTGGGGACGCATCAGACCTCGATCATGACATTCTCGCCGTCGACCCGGCAGGAGAAGGTTTTCACCGCCTGGTAGGCAGGAGGAGAAACGGCTGCTCCGGTCTTGACGTTGAACAGCGCCTGGTGGACCGGACATTCGATGCAATCGCCGTCGAGATAGCCTTCCGAAAGTCGGGCGAACGCGTGCGTGCAGATGTTTTCGGTCGCATAGGGTGCGTCGTCGACCCAATAAAGCGCGATCTCCTCGCCATTGAGTTCGGCATCCATCACGCCGCGTTCCTTCAGTTCCGCCAACGCGGCGACGCGAGTCCAAGCCATCGTCCACCTCTCCTGACCACGCCGACCAGACCGGCGCCAGCCGGAATACGAGTCGCATTTTCCACGGCGAACCGGTATCCATCGGACCCAGTCTGGCGCCGCCTCCCGGCCGATTTCGCGGCGCGGACGATAGACGAGGCAGCCGGCAGAGAAAACCGGTTTGGGGGATTTTCCGCAAGCCGCAAGAGAGGTTAAGGTGGGGGCCGCGCGATCGGCAGGGCGGTCGCGACGCGCCGGGGGGCTTTCGTGGTGTCCAGACTGATGTGCCGGTTTTTCGTGGCGGGCGTCCGCGCGGTCGCTTCGCCGATGGTTGAAGCAACTCTCGCAGGCCATTAAGGGACCACGATGTTTCGGAGCTTGATGACCACCCGGCGCTTCGCACCACTCTTTTGGTGCCAGTTTTTCAGCGCCTTCAATGACAATTTCCTCAAGAACTCGCTGGTGTTCTTGATCCTGTTCACCCCGACGATCACCGATTCCGGTTCGCTCATCACGCTCACCGCCGCGATCTTCATCGGGCCGTTCTTCTTCCTTTCCGGTCTCGGCGGCGAGATGGCCGACCGCTTCGACAAGTCGATCGTGGCGCAACGCATCAAGCTCGTGGAGATCGCGGTCGCCGGCATCGCCGTCACCGGCTATTGGCTGCAGTCGATCCCCGTCCTGTTCGCCGCGCTTTTCATGTTCGGCGTCATCGCCACGCTGTTCGGCCCGATAAAATACGGCATCCTCCCCGACCACCTCGCCTCCGAAGAGCTGCCGGCCGGCAACGCGCTGGTCGAGGGCGCGACCTTCATGGCGATCCTGCTCGGCACGATCGTGGGCGGACTCGCCGCCAAGGAGGGCCACCATCCGGCGATCTTCGGCGTCCTGATCATGGTGTTCGCGCTCATGTGCTGGGGGGCCAGCCTGTTGATCCCGCGCACCGGCCAGGGCGCACCCAGCCTGCGCATCGATCCCAATATCGCGCGCTCGACCGTCGGCCTCCTCAAGGAACTGTGGCACGACCGGCGGCTGCGCTGGGGCGCCGTGGCGACCAGCTGGTTCTGGGTGGTCGGCGCGGTGGCGCTGTCGCTGATGCCGGTGCTCGTCAAGATGGCGCTCGGCGCCAACGAAGACGTGGTGGTGGTCTTCCTCGCCGTGTTCTCGATCTCGATCGCCATCGGGTCCGGCCTCGCCGCCTGGCTCGCGCATGGACGCATCGTCCTCTTTCCGTCGCTGATCGGGGCGCTTTTGCTGGGAATTTTCTCACTCGATCTCGGATGGGCGACCTACGGCCTGCCGCAGGCCGCACCGGCCGGCATCGCCGCGGTCTTCACCTCGGCGCGCGGGCTGCGCATCGCCGTCGACCTGGCCGGCCTCGCAATTGGTGGCGGCCTGTTCATCGTACCGATTTTCTCGGCGGTCCAGACCTGGGCGGGCGCCGACCGGCGGGCCCGCGTGATCGCCGCCGTCAATGTGCTCAACGCCGCCTTCATCGTGGCCGGGACGCTCCTGGTCGCGCAACTTCAGGCCTTCGGCGTGTCGATCCCGGTCCTGTTCCTGGCGATCGGCATCGCCAATCTCGCCGCCATGGTGGTGATGGCCTACACGCTGCCGACCAACCTGCTGCGCGATTTTCTCACCGTGCTGTTCCGTTCGCTGTTCCGGCTCGAGGTCACCGGGATCGAGAACGTCGCCAAGGGCGGACCGAACGCCATCATCGCGCTCAACCATGTGAGCTTTCTCGACGCCGCGCTCGCTCTGTCGTTCCTCGAGACCGACCCGGTGTTCGCCATCGACAGCGGGATTGCGCAGCGCTGGTGGGCAAAACCGTTCCTCAAATTCACCCGCGCCATGCCCCTCGATCCGACCAAGCCGATGGCGACGCGCACGCTGATCCATGCGGTGCAGGGCGGCGAGTCGCTGATCATCTTCCCAGAGGGCCGCATCACCGTGACCGGCAGCCTGATGAAGGTCTATGACGGGGCCGGCCTGATCGCCGAGAAATCAGGCGCCATGGTGGTACCGATCCGCATCAAGGGCTTCGAGGCGACCTACTTCTCGCGCCTCGGCCGCGATCAGGTGCGTCGCCGGCTGTTTCCGAAGGTCAGGGTGACGATTCTGCCGCCCGTGAGGCTCGAGGTCGACCCGGAGCTGCGCGGCAAGAAACGGCGCATCGCGGCGGGCGCCGCGCTCTACCAGGTGATGTCGGACCTCGTGTTCCGCACCACCTCGACCGACCGCACCGTGGTCGAGGCCGTGATCGAGGACGCGCAGGAGCACGGGCCCGGCCGCGTCGCGATCGAGGACCCGGTGAGCGGCGCCCTTTCCTACCGCAAGCTCCTGATCGGCGCAGCCGTCCTCGGCCGCAAGCTGTTGCGGCTCGCGGAACCCGGCGAAGCCGTCGGCGTGATGCTGCCGAACGCCAACGGGGCGGTGGTCACGCTGCTCGCCCTGATGTCGACCGGGCGGGTTCCGGCCATGATCAACTTCACATCCGGCCCCGCAAATGTGCGGGCGGCCTGCCGTGCCGCCAAGATCAAGACGGTGATCACCGCCCGCGCCTTCATCGAGAGGGGCCGGCTGGCGCCGCTGGTCGAGCAGATCGAAGCCGACGTCCGGCTCGTCTATCTCGAGGACGTGCGCGCCACTGTCGGTTTCGCCGACCGGATGCGCGGCCTGCTCGCGGCCCGCCGCCCCCTGGTGGCCGGCAAGCCCGACGACCCGGCCGCGATCCTGTTCACGTCCGGATCGGAGGGCACGCCCAAGGGCGTCGTCCTGTCCCACCGCAATATCCTGGCCAACGCCGCCCAGGCGGAAGCGCGCATCGATTTCGGGCGCAGCGACAAGGTATTCAACGTCCTGCCGGTTTTCCATTCGTTCGGATTGACGGTCGGGCTGATCCTGCCGCTGGTCTCGGGCGTGCGCATCTATCTCTACCCCTCCCCGCTGCATTACCGCATCGTTCCCGAGCTCGTTTACGGCGTGAACGCCACCATCCTGTTCGGCACCGACACTTTCCTGGCCGGCTATGCGCGCTCGGCGCACGCGTATGACTTCCGTTCGCTGCGCTACATCCTGGCCGGCGCCGAGCCCGTCAAAGTGTCGACCCGGCGCGTCTACATGGAGAAATTCGGGTTGCGCATTCTCGAGGGCTACGGCGTTACCGAGACGTCGCCCGCGCTCGCCCTCAACACCCCGATGTTCAACAAATTCGGCACGGTCGGACGGCTGTTGCCGGGCATGGACGCGCGGCTCGAGCCGGTGCCAGGCGTCGAGGTCGGCGGCCGGCTCTTCGTTCGCGGCCCGAACGTCATGCTCGGCTATCTGCGCTCCGAAAACCCCGGCGTTCTCGAACGGCCGCCCGAAGGGTGGCACGACACCGGCGACATCGTCAGCATCGACCCCGAGGGCTTCATCACGATCAACGGCCGCGCCAAGCGCTTCGCCAAGATCGGCGGCGAAATGGTCTCGCTCGCCGCGATCGAGATGCTGGCCGCCGAGCTGTGGCCCGATGCGATCTCCGGCGTCGCCACCGTGCCGGACCCGCGCAAGGGCGAGCGCATCATCCTGGTCACAACCCAGAAGGACCCGGT
This sequence comes from Xanthobacteraceae bacterium, assembly GCA_036270895.1. GTDB lineage: Bacteria > Pseudomonadota > Alphaproteobacteria > Rhizobiales > Xanthobacteraceae > JAVDCA01. The sequence goes on along the minus strand of DATBBS010000487.1, from coordinate 8,683 downwards.
GCGCTCGGACCTGGCCATGTTCGCCCGTTCGCGCGGCGCTTCGGAGATGATGGTGCCGTCCGAGCTGGTGAGCGTCGAGAAGCTGCCCTTGCTCGGTTCCGGCAAGATCGACCACACGGCGCTTCAACAGCTGGTGAGCGAGCGCGTCAAGCTCGAAGGCGCAGCATAATCCCGCGAACCCAAGAGGCCGGCCTTGCGGCCGGCCTCCGGCGGGGTCGACGGGGTTTTAGTTCGTGACCGAACGCGGCTTGGCCGAATTCATCGCGCCACCGCGCGCATCGGTCGTCGACTTGCTGCGCACGACGTGACGGGCGTGCTGGCTGCCGTGCAGCGATTTCGCCGTCCGGACATGCTTCACGCGCTTCACATGCGCGACGTGCCGCTTGGCGTGCTTCACCTTTGCGACCTTCGGGGTCGGCTTGGCGGCGATCGCCTTGGGAGCCGCCGCCACGGCGCCGGTCTTGGCGGGCGGATTGGCGGGTTGCGTGCCCTGCGCCAGCACCGGGGCGGTGAACACGCTGGCGGCGAGAAGCGCAACGGCGAATTTCCTCAACATGGGGTATTCCTTTTTGGTTCTCGGGCTCGGCATGCCGAACGCCCGGACAGAGCGATCGATCGGCTCACTGCCGACCTTGGCGCCAATATGCGGCGCCCGCGCTGAATTCGTCCTGAAGCGCGTCGTTATCCAATCTTCAGCTAGATGAAGGGGATATGTCCGGCCGCAGCGGCGCTTGTTCATGCGGGCGTCGGCCGGCGGCAATTTGGGTCGATTGGGGCCAAAGGCGCCCGGCGGTCGGATCGCGCCAACCGGTTCGTATTATCGGTCGCCGGGCGGCGAGCCGGGCTTCCCGCCCTCCGTCTCCGCCAGGATCCAGGCCAGATAGGTCTGGTCGACGCTCTCGATGGGAATGACCAGGATCGCCGGCGCCGCGTAGGAATGCATCTCCTTCACGGCCGCGCATACCGCTTCGGCGAGCGAGGCCCGCGTCTTGATGATCATCACCGCCTCCTCGCCGCGCTCGAGCGCGCCTTGCCAGCGGTAGAGAGAGACCATGCCGGGCAGGATGTTGACGCAAGCGGTCAGTTCGCGCTCCAGCAGGGCGCGGCCCGCCTTCTCCGCCTCGACAACGGAGGGGTAGGTCGTATAGACGAAGACCACGCGTTCCATGTGTTTTCCCTCGTCATCCTACCCTTGGTGTGGCGCTCCCAAAACGGCATTTCCAAGCCGAGCACCGGTGACGCCGTCCATGCGCGAGCGTCGGTCCCCATGAGCCTTTCCCCTGCCCGCTTCGAACGGATCGCCTTCCTGGCCAGCGGCGCGCCCGAGGCCGAGAAGGCCCGCCAGGCGCTCGTGCGCCGCTACGGCAACGCCGATCCGCGAGATGCCGACGTCATCGTCCCGCTCGGCGGGGACGGTTTCATGCTGCAGACGCTGCACGGGTACATGAACGCCGGCAAGCCGATCTACGGCATGCATCGCGGCACCGTCGGGTTCCTGATGAACGAATTCAATGAGGAGAGCTTGCACGAACGTCTCGCGGCGGCCGAAGCCACGATCATTCATCCGCTGGTCATGCGGGCACTCGACGCCGGCGGCAAGAGACACGAGGCCCGCGCCATCAACGAGGTATCGCTGTTCCGGCAGATCTACCAGGCGGCGCGCCTGCGCATCCTGATCGACGGCAAGGAGCGGCTCGCGGATCTCGCGGCCGACGGCGTGCTGGTGGCGACGCCCGCCGGCTCGACCGCCTACAATCTGTCGGCACAGGGCCCGATCATCCCGATCGGCGCGCCCCTGCTCGCGCTGACGCCGATCAGCCCGTTCCGGCCGCGGCGATGGCGCGGCGCGCTCCTGCCCGACACCGCCACGGTGACCATCGAGGTGCTCGACGCCGAGCGGCGGCCCGTCGCCGCGGTCGCGGATCACGACGAGGTCCGTTTCGTCCGCACGGTCGACGTCAGCATGGACCCGAACATCTCGATGCGCATCATGTTCGATCCCGGCCATAGCCTGGACGAACGGATCCTGCGCGAACAATTCGGGTATTGAGGAAGCGGGCGAATAGCGAGTAGCGAGTAGAGTTTGGTCTACCCGCTACCCGCTCTTGTGCTCAGTTCGACGCCACGATCCCGTCGAGGACCGACTGCTTGGCGTTGCTGCCGTGCCCGCCCGCGAAGGTCGCACCCGTGATGCCGAGCTTCTTCACCGCCTCGTTCACGGCCATGACGCCGGCGTTCTTGGCGGCGTCGCGTCCGGGCGACCAGATGTCGGTAACCCACACCACATTGGGCTGCACCACATGGCCGATCAGCATGCCGTCGACATGCGGGTTGGCGATCTTGTGCAGGCGGATTTCCACGCCGTCGTCCTTGAGCGACATCTGGTCCGCCACGCCGACGACCTGCACCGGCTTGTGTTGCGTCTGCTGCGCGTCCGCCACGACGGTGCGCGGCTGTGCGAGATTCTTGGCAAAATAGGCCTGGGCCGTGTCCGGCACGACCACAGTCGCCCCTTCCGCCACATAGGCGCGGGCGCCGCCGGTATGGTCCATGTGGTGATGCGTGAGGACCACGTATTTGATCGGCTTGCCGGGATATTTTGCCTTCGCGGCGTCGATCACCCAGCGCGATTGCGTCTCGCAGCACGGCGCGTCGAAGATGACCAGGCCGTCACTCATGGCCACGATCAGGTTGTTGGCGGTGCCGCCGACGACCTGCTGGACGTTGGGCGCCAGCTCGACCAGCTTGAGGCTGCCCCCGGCCGGGACGACGACCTGATCGCTGTCGAGGAACCGCCCGAGGAACATGCGTCGCAACACCCACTGATAGGGAATGTCGGCGGGCTTTGTGCCGGCCGCAACCTTGTACTGATCGGCGACCGCGAATGTGTCCGGCGCGACCGCCGGATTGGCGGCGACCTCGTCATAGGTGAGCTTTTGAACCTCGATCCCGTTGACCTGATAGGACCGCGCATGTGCGATCTTGACCCCGCCGACATTACGCCAGTCGTCCATGACCATGTCGTAGTTGGAGTCGCCGTAGACGTTGTCGTCGTCGCGCGTGCGGATCGCCACGGGCAGGTGCGTCATGCGGTCGAACAGGACGGTGAATTTCGTGCCGCGCTGGGTGAAAGAGGCCGCCGGGTACGCGATTTCCCCGAGATTCTGGTCGGGCAACGCCGCCACGCTCTGCGGAGCATCCAACGCCCGCAGCATCAGCAGGGGCGACGCACGGTCGAGCTCGCGCAGCAACGTGGCGACGCGGATGCCTGACATCGGCTGGGTGCCCTTCGCGTCGGTGACTGTGCCCTGATCGGGCATCACCACCTCGGTATATTTGAGCTGCTCGACTGCGGGATACTTCATGGCGCGATCCCACACGTTGCGGGCGGAGTCCTTGGCGAGATCCCAGGTGACCGCGACGCTTGCGTCGCCGAGAAACCGCGGCTCGCCGTCCGGCGCATAGGACTGGCCCGGCTCCCAATGCCGGCCGTTGACCTTGATGGTGACCGCCTTGAGGCCGCGCAACGCATCGGCGCCGCCTTGCGCCGCAACGGCCTGCTTCACCAGATCCAGACCTTGCCCTTGCTGGGCACACGCCGGCCCAGATCCGACCGCAACTCCCGCCACGCCGGCCAGCAGCGCGACAGACAGGAACGAAGCATATTTCATGGCAACTCCTCCCATTTTTTCCATCCCACGTGACCGGAGGCCGGTCAGGACTCGATTGTCGGTGACATTTTTTTGCCGCAACGATATCCGCCCCGGATCGCGCCCAGGTTTTCCGCAAAAAAGCTCTTGCCGACATCCTAGGATCGAAGGTTTGGCGGCATCAAGGAAAAGGGGTATCCGCCCCCCTCCGCGGGGCATCACTTAGGCGTGACCCCGGGCCCCCGAGGGTCGCTCGCAGCCCCTGCCGGGCGCCCGGGGAGCGCGCCCGACGCGGGGCGCGGTTATCCTAAACCCTTCCTTAACGCCCGCTCTCTACCGTTGCCCGCAACCCCGGGCATGACGCCCGCGGGTGCGCCCGCTATCATCATGATCCGCATCGATTTCAACCGTCTGCGCTTTCTGGTGATCGACGACAACGCGCATATGCGGCGCATCCTGCGGACATTGCTCCATAGTTTCGGTACGCGCGACGTGTATGAAGCCGAGGACGGAGCGTCCGGTCTCGAGGCCTTCATGCATTTCATTCCCGATATCGTCATCACCGACTGGGCGATGCCGATCTTCGACGGGCTCGAGCTCACCCAGATGATCCGGCAGCCGGGCGCCAACGCCAACCCCTATGTGCCGATCATCATGCTCAGCGGTCATTCGGAGAAGAAGCGCGTCGTCTCGGCGCGCGACGCCGGCGTGACCGAGTTCCTGGCGAAGCCGATCTCCGCCAAGGCGCTCTATCAGCGCATCCTCAATATCGTCGTCAGCCCACGGTCGTTCATCAAGACCCGGACCTATTTCGGGCCGGACCGGCGCCGCAATACGAATCTGACCTATGTGGGCCCGGAGCGACGCAAGGGCGGCAATGCCGACATCATCAAGCAGCAGGCCTTGTTCGACAAAGTGAGAATGCCGGGCTGAGGCGGGAAGAGCACCCATGACGAAACCTGACGGGGAAAAACCAGACGTCGCGAGCTTCACCGACCACCAGGTGATCACGCCGCCCAACAAGCTCAAGGGCGCATGGACGCGCACGGCGGGCGGCGACGATCCGGTGGCGCGGGCGGAAGCCGCCCTGGCGGAGCTGTCCACGGAATTCAACGGCTGGATGAACGACGAGTGCGAGCAGCTCGACAAGGCGCGCGCCGACGTTCGGCGCGACGGGCTGGCGGTGCAGCAGCGCGAGGCGCTGTTCCGCGCCAGCCATGACATCAAAGGCCAGGCCGCCACCCTGGGCTTTCCGCTCGCCTCCGCCGTCGCCGACAGCCTGTGCCGGCTGCTCGAGCTGACGCACGATCCGCGGCGCATCCCGCTCGCGCTCATCGATCAGCACGTCGACGCCGTCCGCGCCATCATCCGCGAGCACGGCCATCCGGAAGCCGAGGTGATGGCGGAAATGCTGACCAGCCGCCTGCGCGGCGTGAGCGACGAATTCCTCCGCCACGAGAGCGCCGAGAGCGATCCGCTCGACGGCGTAGCGAGTCCGCCGATCGCATCGGACCGCTGACGGCGGTTTCGAATGCCGCTGTTGTGCGGCTAGGCCGCGGCTCGCTCGGGCTCGACGCCGAACGACATCGCATTCTCGGCCACCAGCTCGTCGCAATAGCGGCGCGCTTCCTCGCGCGCGGCCTCGGTCGCGAAGCGGCGCAGCAGGGTGAGCAAAGGCTCGACCTCGCCAATCTCCGCGTCCTTGCATCCGGTCAGCACGCGCTCGATCATGCGGCGCTTGAGCTGGCTGGCGCCGCCCGGCTCTGCATGGCTCGCCTCGCGCATCGCCTCGATGGCGGCGCGGAAGGCCGGCCAGGCCGAGGCCGGCAGGCCCGCCCTGTCGTAGATCGCACGGAAGCCGGCGCCGCGATTGTCGTGGACGAGGCCGCGCACCCGTCCCAGCGGGAGGCCCGAAAGCTCGGCCAGCGCCTGCTCGAACAACACGACGTTGCCCGAGAGAAGCGCACGCAGGATCAGGCCCGCGGTGAGCTGGTTGCTCGCACACAGATGGCGGATCAGCGGCCCGGTCTCCCCGGCGGGGGATTGCGCGGCGAGCGCGACGGTCGCCTTCTCGCAGGCCTCCTTGGCGATCCGATGGGCATGATCGGTCTCCAGCCACGCGCGCGCGGCCACGAAATCGGCCAGGGTCGCGGACAACTTCGACACCAGAGCCTGACGGGTCGGCGCCGGCAGGTCGGTGCGCCAGAGCAGCGCCTCGCGGATCGCGGCCACGTGACCGAAACGATCGACGATGCGATCGATCGAGAACAGCGCGATCTCGGCCTCCGGATTTTCGATCACGATCAGACAAGACTCGGGCGAGCCGACCTCCGCGATCGCGGCCGCGACCGCGCATTGCAGCGGGACGCGGCGCGCGACGGCGGCCTGCACCGCCGGCGCGCCGGTCGCCACCAGGTCGACGAGATCGGCATCGATGAAAAGCGGCGAGCGCTCGATCACGATGACCGCGACGTCGGGCTGGTCGCCGGCAAGCGCCTGGATGATTGCGGGCGGCGCCTTGTGGCTCGGCGCCAGCACCTCGGCGAGAGCCTGCCGGACGAGCGGCGAGGCGTCGTCGAGCAGCATGATCATGGCGCCTTCGGCGGCGCTGCGATCGTCCGGGCCAAGATCGGAAAACAGATAGGCGCGAGCCAGGGCGCTCGTCGCTTCGGCCCGCTCGCCGGGAGGCGCAGTGCGGACCCAGTGGAGGAACTGACGAACTATCATGATCGACCAACGCTACAGATCTGATGACTGATATCCGCCGGGACGTGCGGTGCCGGCATAACGCGTGTCGGCTGATCACGATGCTAGCGCGCGACGCTTAATAAAGGGTTCACCATAAATCTTCGCGAAGATCACCGGGGCGTTAACGGCGCGCGGCCGTCCGCGGACCGTCAGGAGCTGACGCCGAACAGTCCCTTGGCGTCGGTCGGCCGGTCGGAGAACAGGTCGAGCGGCGCGCCGGGTGCGCGCACCGAGGGCGCCGCGGGCGTCGCTCCGCCGGGGTCGACTTGGGGCGCGACTTGAGACCCGGCCTGGTTTCCAACCTGGTTTCCAACTTGGCCCGTCAGCGCCGCCGCCACCATCGGACGGTTCGTCCAGAGGTCCTTGACGAATTGCGAGACCGGCCCGGTCTGGCCTTCGCTGTACATGCTGGTGAACAGCGGCCGCGCATCGCCCCGCGTCGCGGGCGCGCTCGGCGCGGCGGGCGTGCCGGGCATGGAGGCGGCCGACATCGAGGCCGCAGACGCGAGCACGAGCGGCGGGCCGACCGCGGCGTTGGCGGCAACCGCTTGGCTCGGGGCGCCGGATGGCGCCGCGCGCGCGACGTCGTAACGGCCGACCAGCAGGCGGTAGACGCCGGCGACGCTGCGCGGCTGTCCCTGGTGATCATAGAAGATCGATTTGTTGGCGCGTGCGGCGCTCGGAAAGATGGCGGCGGCCGCCTCATTCGGAGTGCTGCCGGCGCGGTTGATCAGCCGGGCGGCCCCCGACGCTCCGAGGAAATGCGCCACATAGAGCTCGCCCTCGGTCGGCGGCCGGCCGATCCGGTCGGTGAGCAGCGCCGCGTTCTGCTGCGTAAAGGCGCCGGCCATCGCCGCATTGGCGGCCGGATCGTCGCGCAAGTTGAAAATCTTGCGCCGCATCTCCGGGTCCGGAACCTCGTAGCGGCCCGAAGGCGACTTGACGATCGCGTCGGCGTAGCGGCCATAACCGAGCCCCGGCCCGGCCTCCTTGAGGGTCGTGAGCCAGGTCTGGTCGATGAATTGGAACAGGCCCTTGGCCGAGGAACTCGAAACCGCGGCATTCGGATCGAGGCCGGACTCGACCTGGGCGGTCGCCAACAGGTACTGGAAATTCGTGCCGGTCGCGCGGGCAGCGGTGCGAATCGCGCCGACCACACCCAACCCCGCCCCTTGAGTCGCTGGGCTGTCGATGACCATTCAATCCGCCTCAGAGCATTTTCCGGCGAAAGCCCGTCCCGGGTGGAATCCGCCGAAAAACGCGACCAGATCTGGAATCCGGAGCGCGCCAGGTTTCAACCGGACCGGACCGCGCGCCTGCCCGCCACGCCACGACGCGTTTCTTCGCTGCTTTGCATCATTGGCAGGTATGGTAAACGAGCCGTTAATATCGGGGCAGCGCGGGCGCCGTCGCGTCGACGGCGCCCGGCCCGGCAAGGGAGGATGAGATGTCCCAGGCAACCGCGATCCGCCACAAGCGCGGAGGGCTCTATTTCGACGATTTCGTCCCCGGCGAGCTGGTCGAGCACCGTTACACCCGGACGGTGACCCAGATGGACAACATGCTGTTTTCCAACATGACGCTCAACCCGCAGCCGCTGCACATCGACCGGCACTTCTGCGAGCAGGAAACCGAGTGGGGTCAGCCGCTGATGAATTCGCTGTTCACCCTCGGCCTGATGATCGGCATCTCGGTCAGCGACCTCACGGTCGGGACCACGATCGCCAATCTCGGCATGCAGGAAGTCAAGTTTCCCCATCCGCTGTTCGAAGGCGACACCGTCCATTGCACGACCGAGACCATCGGCAAGCGCGAATCGAAGTCGCGTCCGGGCGCCGGCATCGTCGAGCTTCACCACCGCGCCTATAATCAGGACAACAAGCTGGTGGCCGAATGTCGCCGCCAGGCCTTCATCCGCATGCGGCCGAAGTGACCATGCGCTCCTTCCTGTTCGTGCCCGCCGACGGCGGCGGCAAGCTCGACAAGGCGATGGCGAGCGGCGCCGACGCGGTGATCGTCGATCTCGAGGACTCCATCGCGCCGGAGCGCAAGGCCGCGGCGCGCGACCTGGCGGCCGCGTTCCTGAAGCAGGCCGTCGGGAAGGCCGCGCGGCCGCGGCTGCTCGTGCGCATCAACGGCTTGCAGACCGGCCTCGCCGACGCCGATCTCGACGCGGTGGTGCCGGCGCGGCCCGACGCCATCATGCTGCCGAAGGCGGAAGGCGGCGCCGCCATCGCGCATGCCGACGCCAAGCTCGCGGCGCGCGAAGCGATCGCCGGCATCGC
>DATBBS010000486.1:0-7708 GCA_036270895.1 Xanthobacteraceae bacterium | reverse complement strand
CGACGAGGGCGTGCTGGTGATCGACACGCGCCAGCATCCGCGCGACGGGCAGGACCTGATCGATCGCATCCGCAAGATCACCGACAAGCCGATCAAATGGGTGATCAACAGCCATTTCCACGGCGATCATCATCTCGGCGACCCGCCCTTCAAGGCGTCGGGTGCGACTTTCGTGGCCCAGCGCGACACCGCAGCGTTGATGCAGAAGACCTGGCCCAAGGAAATCGCGCGCCGCCAGGCCTTTTTCAAGCAGCATGATTTCGATCCTGCCGAGACCCGTCTGGTCATGCCGGACGTGACCTTCGACAGCCAGATGACCATCCGGCTGGGCGGGCGCGAGGCGGTGCTCATGTATTTCGGCCCCGGCCAGCAGGCGGGCGACACCTTCGTGCTGTTCCCGCATGCGCGCACGCTGTTCACGCCGGGCGCCTTCGCCAAGCACAGCATGCCGAACATGAATTTCACGCCGTCGGTCGACAATTGGATCGCGCTCTTGAAAAAAGTGGCTGCCATGGACGTGGACCGTATCCTGCCGGCGCATGGCGACGTGGCGAGCCGCGCCGACGTCCCCGAGCTTGCGGCCATGCTGGCCGACGAATACGCGACCGTGAAAGCGGCGGTCGACAAAGGCATCGATGTGGACGAAGCGGTCAAGACCTTGACGCTCGATCAATACAAGGACTGGCGCAACTACGCCCGGCGCGAGCAGGAGATCCGCGCGCTCTACGAGCTGATCAAGACCGGCAAGCGAAGTTATCTGGAGTAAGTTGGCGAATGCCACAATCGTCACTGCGAGGCGTGCACCGATCTAGGGTTTACCCGAGATCGGCAACTAAATATGCGCAAGTCGGGCACGCCCGACCTGCGTGCATGCCGAAGCAATCTCGCGCAAGTGCGGCGCGATTGCTTCGCTTCGCTCGCAATGACGCGGCTACGTTGTGCTTCGCTTTCTCCGTCCTGGTCCCTCTTCTTGCTTCGTTCCCCGTCTTCGCCCACGAAGGCCACGATTCCGGCCCCTCGCCGGTCGCCGCGTCGGCGGAGGCGCCGTCGCTCGGCGGCCGCACCGAGCGCTTCGAGATCGTGGCGCGCCAGATCGGTGACGACCTTGTGGTCGCGATCGACGCGGCCGACACCAATGCGCCGGTCGCGGGCGCCGTGGTGAGCGTGCAACGCGACGGCAAGGCGGTCCCGTTGCGGCAGACCGGGCCCGGCACCTATGCGGGAAAAATCTCGCTGCTGGGCGCACCGGGCGCGCACGAACTGGCGATCGTGGCGGCGACGGGGGGCCGCGAGGATCGCCTCGCCGGATCGCTGGCGACGGTCGCGACGGCGGGCGGCGCCGCGGCGCCGCATCGCCATCCGGACGGCGCGGTATTCCTGGCCAAGCCGGCGCAGCATCTGCTCGAGGTCCGCACCGCCGTGGCGCGCACGGGCGAGGCCGCGGCGAGCCGCGAGATCGTCGGCCGCGTCATCGCGGATCCGAACGGGTTCGGCCGCGTGCAGGCGCTGCGCGACGGACGTATCACGGCGCCCGACAGCGGATTTCCGCATCTCGGCCAATCGGTGACGCAGGGCGAGGTGCTGGCGGTATTGGTCCCGACCTTGTCGAGCTTCGAGGAAGCATCGTTGCGCGAGCGGCTGGCGCAGGTCGAGCGCGACATGGCGGCGCTGGTGCCGCGCGCGGACGCGATCGGCCAGGTCAATCCCAACATGCCGATGAGCGACGCGGCCGCGGGCGTGCTGCAGGAATTGCAGATCCAGTCGCAGGGCCTGCGCCGCCAGCACGAGCTGCTCAAGGCCGCGCTCGAGCAGAGGATCGACATCAAGGCGCCGGTCGCGGGCGTGATCGCGAGCGCCAATGTGACGGCCGGCCAGGTGGTGGCGGCGCGCGACCTGCTGTTCGAGGTGATCAACCGCAGCCAGGCGATGGTCGAAGGGTTCAGCTTCGAGCCGGCACCCGCCGAAGAGATCGCGGAGGCGAGCGGCGCGACCGAGGACGGCCGCGCCGTCAAGCTTGTCTATCTGGGCCGCGGGCGCGTGCTGCAGCAGCAGGCGGTCCCGCTGTTGTTTCGCGTCACCGAAGGCGCCGCGATGCTCGACATCGGAACGCCGGTGCGGATCCTCGTCAGGGTGGCGCGGCGGGAACGCGGCGTGGCGTTGCCGCGCGCCGCGGTGCAGCGCGGCTTCGGCAATCTCGCCGTGGTGTGGGAGCACACCGCGCCCGAGACCTTCGTGCCCCATATCGTGACCACCGTGCCGCTCGATGCCGGCCGCGTCATGGCGACAAGCGGGCTCACCGACGGCATGCGGCTCGTCACCGCGGGCGCCCAGTTCGTCAATCAGGTGCGCTAGCGCATGTCCGGGCAAAACGGGGATCGGTCCGCCGACGCGGCCTTGCGTCCCTCGATGGTGGGCGCGATCGTCCGGGCGAGTCTCGCCCGCCGTGTCCCGGTGATCGCCGGAACGGTCCTGCTGATGCTGCTCGGGCTGTTCGCCGCCGCACGGCTCGACATCGACGTGCTGCCGGACGTCAGCCGTCCCGCGCTGGTGGTGATGACCGAGGCCGGCGGCCTTGCGCCGGAAGAGGTCGAGACCCTGGTGACGGCGCCGCTCGAGCGCGCGCTCGCCGGACTGCCGGCGACGCTGCGGCTGCGCTCCTCGTCGGCCGTCGGGCTATCGATCGTCACGGTCGAGCTCGATTGGGGCGCCGACGTGGTGGCGGCCCGGCAACAGGCAGCGGAACGGCTCGCCGCGGCGCGCGATTCCCTGCCCGCCGGCGTGGTGGCGCAGATCCAGCCGGTTTCCTCGATCATGGGCGAGATCATGCTGATCGGGCTCACCTCGGATGCGGCGTCCGATACCCCCGCCAAGATCGACGCCATGGCGCTGCGCGGCATCGCGGACTGGACCGTGCGGCCGCGGCTCGCCGCGATCGCGGGGGTCTCGCAGGTGACGGTCATCGGAGGCGAGACCCGCCAGGTCCGGATCGCGCCCGACCCGGCCCTGATGGCGGGGCTCGACGTGGCGGTTGCCGATATCGAGCGCGCGCTCGCGCGCGTGGGCGTCAATGCGGGCGGCGGCGCGGTCGACCAGGGCGCGGCCGAATTTGTGATCCGCGCGCTCGCACCGGACATCGAGATCGAAACCCTGGGCAACACCGTGATCGCGACGCGCAGGAACGCGCCGATCCTGCTGCGCCAGATCGCCCGCGTCGGCGTGGCGGCAAAGCCCGCGCGCGGCAGCGCTGGGCTCGACGGCGGCGACGCCGTCATCCTGTCGGTGCAGAAGCAGCCGGGGGCAGACACGTTGAGGCTGACCGCGGCGGTGACCGCGGCGCTCGGCGAGCTGCAAGGCGCGATGCCGGCCGGCGTCAAGGCCGACCGCGTGATCTTCCGGCAGGCGGATTTCATCACTGTCGGGCTCGGCAATGTGGGCCGTGCGCTGCTGGAATCGAGCTTGGTGGTCGCGGTGGTGCTGTTCCTCCTGCTCGGAAGCGCGCGCCCCACCATGATCTCGCTCGCCGCGATCCCGATTTCGCTGTTGAGCGCGCTCATCGCGTTTCGCCTGATGGGCGTCGGGATTAACACGATGACGCTCGGCGGTTTCGCGATCGCGATCGGCGAGCTGGTCGACGACGCGGTCGTCGACGTCGAGAACGTGTTCCGCCGGCTGCGCGAGAATGTCGCCCGGGGCTCGCCGCGGCGCGCGCTCGACGTCGTGGCGGCGGCCTCGGTGGAGGTGCGCACGGGCATCCTCACCGCCACGCTGATCATCGTCATGGTGCTGGCGCCGCTGTTCGTTCTCTCCGGGGTCGAAGGCCAGCTGCTGCGCCCGCTCGCGCTCGCCTATGTGGTCGCCATCGTGGCGAGCCTCGCCACCGCCATGACGGTGACGCCGGTATTGTGTCTCTGCGTCGCGGGACGCTCGCCGCCGGCGCGCGAGGCGCCGCTCGCGCGCATCTGCAAGGGGTGGCTCGATCGATCGCTGCCGTGGGGGCTGGCGCATCCCGGCGCGCTGGCCGGCGGCGCCGGGCTCGCGATCGTGGTGGCGGTCGTGCTGCTTACCCTGTTGCCGCGCTCCCTGATGCCGCCATTCAACGAAGGCTCGATCACGGTCGAGCTCAACGCCACGCCCGGCATCACGCTCGCGGACTCCAGCCGTCTCGGCGCCCTGGCGGAACGGCTGCTCATGCAGGTCCCGGAAGTCGCGTCGGTCGGCCGCCGCACCGGACGCGCCGAATCCGACGAGCATGCGCAGGGCATCGAGACCACGGAAATCGACGCCCGGCTCCGGGACTCCGGCCGCCCGCGCCGCGATATCGTGCGCGACATGCGCGAGCGCCTCGCCGTCCTGCCGGTGGCGATCAATATCGGGCAACCGGTCTCGCATCGCATCGATCATCTCACCTCCGGGGTGCGGGCCGAGGTGGTGATCAAGGTGTTCGGCGACGATCTCGATACCGCGGAGGCGATCGCGGCCTGGCTGCGTGACGAGATGTCGGGGATCGCGGGGCTCACCGACATCCAGGTCGAGCGGCAGGCGCGCATCCCGGTGATCGAGCTCGCGCCCCACGCCGCCCGCGCCGCACTGTATGGCGTGCCGCCCCACGCGGTGAACGACGCGGTGACGGGCCTCGCGAACGGGAAATTGCTGTCGCAGGTGATCGAGGGCGCCCAGCGCACCGATGTGATGCTGCGGCTCGACGAGCGCGACCGCACCAGCACCGGCCTGAGCCATCTGCTGGTGGAAACCGCCGCCGGCCGCCTGCCGGTGCGGCTGCTCGCCGACGTGATCGAGACCGATGGCCGCAACCGGATCGAGCGCGAGGATGGCCGCCGCCGCCTCGCCGTCTATGCCAACACCCAAGGGCAGGACGTGGGGCGCACGATCGGGGCGTTGCGCGTCGCGATGGCCGGGATGGCTCTGCCGGCGGGCTACATGATGACGCTGGAGGGGACTTTCGCCGGACAGGAGCGGGCGGCGCGCCAGGTGGCGGCCTACGGGTCGCTGGCGCTGGTCGCGATCTTCAGCCTGCTCGCCTGGCGCTATGGCTCGGGTGCGCTCGCGCTCGTGGTGATGGGCAGCGTGCCGTTGTCGCTCGTGGGCGGCGTGGCGGCGCTCTGGCTGTTCGGCCTGCCGCTCTCGCTCGCGAGCGTCGTGGGTTTCGTGACCCTTGCCGGCATCAGCCTGCGCAACGGCATCCTCAAGGTCAGCCATTTCCTCAACCTCGCGCTGCGCGAGGGGGTCGGCTTCGGCGACGAATTGGTGCTGCGCGGCAGCCGCGAGCGCCTCACGCCGGTGCTCACCACCGCGCTGGCGGCGGCTTTCGCGCTGCTTCCGCTGCTCGCGGGCGCCGAGTCGGCCGGCAAGGAGATCCTCCATCCGGTCGCCGTGGTGGTGTTCGGCGGGCTCATCAGCGCGACGCTGCTCGATACATTCCTGACACCGGTGCTGTTTCGCCGCTTCGGCGGCAAGCCGCTGGCGCGCCTGACGTCGCGGCGAGACTGGGGAGCGCAGGAATCAGGGTTGTGAAAATACGCGCCTCGGAGCAGCGCCTCCGGGGCTCGGCTGCGTAGCGGCCTGGGGTCACGCTGCGCCGCGCCCGGGACACCGGGGAAGCGGCAATATTCGCGGCACTTTGCCCCGCTATCTCGGCGGATTTTGTGCGTGATATGGTGGCGCCACAAACGAGAAAATCAGGGAGCAGACGACCCATGTCGATTCGACTCATTGCCGTCCTGGCCGCCGCTTGTGTCACGGCGGGCGCCGCGCATGCGCAAGCCCCCGACACCATCCTGCTCAACGGCAAGATCGTGACGCTCGACACCAGGTCGTCGGTGGTGCAGGCGCTCGCGATCCGCTACGGCCGCATCGTCGCGGTGGGACAGAATGACGAGGTCAGGAAGCTCGCGGGGCCGAGCACCAAGACCGTCGATGTGGGCGGCCGCACCGTCATCCCGGGCCTGATCGACTCGCATATTCACGCGCTGCGCGCCGGGCTCACCTATTCGGTCGAGCTGTCCTGGATCGGCGTGCCGAGCCTCGCCAAGGGGCTGGAGCTGATCCGCGAGGCCGCGCGCAATTCACGCCCCGGCACCTGGATCAAGATCGGCGGCGGCTGGACCGAGATGCAGTTCGCGGAGAAACGCGGGCCGACCGTCGACGAGCTGGTCGCCGCCGCGCCCGACCGTCCGGTCTATGTCCAGCGGCTCTACAACACCGCCTGGTTGACGCCGGCCGGCCTCAAGACCATGAACATCGCGCCGCAGACCGAGATTCCGGGCGGCAAGGCCGAGAAGGACGCGGCCGGCAATCTCACCGGCGTGATCACCGGCAACAACCGCACCTTCAACTTTCTCACCGACAAGATCCCGGGACCCACCTTCAAGGACCAGGTGGAAGGCACGAAAAAATATTTCCGCGAGCTCAACCGGCTCGGCATGACCGGCGTCAACGACGTGACGGGCGGCGGGCTTTATCCGATCCATTACCGTCCGGTGCAGACGCTGTGGCGCGAGCACGCCATGACGGTGCGCGTCGCCTTCCATTTCCAGTCCAACCGGCGCAGCAAGGAGCTGGAGGACTTCAAGGACTTCGCCCAGTTCACGCCGCAGGGCTTCGGCGACGACTGGCTGCGCTTCCGCGGCATCGGCGAGGCGTTGACCCAGGGCATGTATGACGGCAGCACCGTCGGCCTCATCTTCAATCCGACCGACAGGGACAAGGAGGAATTCTGCGAGGCCGCCAAATGGGCCGCCGAGCAGGGCATGACGGTGCATCAGCACGCCGCCACCAACAACGCGGCCTCGATGATTCTCGATTGCTTCGAGAAGGTGAACAAGGAAACCCCGATCACCGATCTGCGCTGGCAGATCACCCATATCGAGGACGCGACCGACGAAACGCTCGCGCGCATGAAGGCGCTGCGCATGGGCTGGAGCGTGCAGGACCGGCTGCTCTATGCCGGCCACATCTTCCTCAAGGTGCTCGGTCCCGAGGCCGGCAAGCGCGCCCCGCCGATCCAGAGCGGCCTCAAGATGGGCCTGATGGTGGGGGCCGGCACCGATTCCGATCAGGTCGCGCCCTATAATCCCTTCGTGTCGCTGCGCTGGCTCCTGGACGGGAAGGTGATCGACGGCACGCCGATGCGCACGCCGGAGCAGACCCCGGGCCGCGAGGAAGCGCTGCGGATGTATTCGATCAATGCGGCGTGGTTCAGCTTCGACGAGGACAAGCGCGGCTCGCTCGAGGTCGGAAAATATGCCGACCTGGCGGTGCTGTCCGACGACTACATGACGGTCCCGGTCGAGAAGGTCGGCGAGATCACGTCGCTGCTCACGCTCGTGGGCGGCAAGGCGGTCTATGGCGCCGGCGCTCTCGCGGCGCAGGAAGGGAAACTTTAAGCCCACTGTCATTGCGAGCGAAGCGAAGCAATCTCGCGAGACGGGGATTGCTTCGCTGCGCTCGCAATGACGACGTAACTTTTTTTGACGTACGCGACGGAGCGACCGTCACTCCAGCTTCACATTGGCGGCGCGGCCGACCTCGGCCCAGGTCTTCGTCTCGGTGTCGATGACGCGCGCGAAGTCGGCGGCGGTGCCGCCGACCACCGGCGTCGCCATCGCCTTGAATTTTTCCTTCACGTCCGGCATCTGCATGATCTTGACGACCTCGCCTTCGAGCCTGGCCACGATCTCCGGCGGCGTAT
>DATBBS010000485.1:0-2990 GCA_036270895.1 Xanthobacteraceae bacterium | reverse complement strand
CCACGTCATCGCCCTCGATCTTCGAGCGCACGGAGCGCACCCGGATGACGTCGCGCACGATCGTCACCTCGAGCGGCTTGTCGAGGCCCTTGCGCATGACCTTGAGGCGGATCTTGGTGTTGACCTGCCCGCGCATCTTCTCGACCGCCTGATTGAGGGTCAGTCCCTGCACGGCCTCGTCGTCGAGATGGGTGATGATGTCGCCGGCGCGGATGCCGGCCTTGGCGGCCGGCGTCTCGTCGATCGGCGCCACGACCTTGATCAGGCCGTCTTCCTGCGTGACCTCGATGCCCAGCCCGCCGAACTCGCCGCGCGTCTGCACCTGCATGTCGCGGAAGCTCTTCGGGTCCATGTAGCTCGAATGCGGATCGAGCCCGTTGAGCATGCCGTTGATGGCCGACTCGACCAGCTTGGCGTCGTCCGGCTTCTCGACATAGTGCGCGCGCACTCTTTCGAAGATGTCGCCGAACAGGCTGAGCTGGCGGTAGGTGTCCGCCCCCGCTGCCTTCGCGCTCGACCCGACCGCCGACATGGGAGACTGGGTCGCAAACAGGGTCATGGCGGCGCCTGCCGTCGCGCCCATCAGAACCAGGAAAGTCTTGCGCATCATCCGCGAACCTTTTCGCTGTCGGGTGTCGCCCACCACGGGTTTGGATCGACGGGAGACCCGTCTTTACGGAACTCGATATATAGCATCGGCTGGCTGGAACCAGCCGCCCCGGTTACCATAGCGGAAGCAATTTGCGGGCCGCTCCCCATGACCGCAACCGGCTCCCCGGTCAATACGAACTGGCCGATATCGACTGAAATCCGTTCCATGCCTGCCAGAACCACATGATATCCGCCGCCGGCATTCAGGATCAAGAGTCTGCCGTAGGATCTGTAGGGAGCAGCGTAAACAACCCAGCCGTCGCATGGCGCCGTGACCTGCGCACCGGGCCGGGTTGCGATCGAAATCCCCCTTTCGGTACCTCCGTTGCCGTCCGGAGCGCCGAAATCGCGCGATTTGACCCCATTAACCGGAATCGGCAACACACCTTTGGCAGACGCAAAGGCGATCGCCGGGCCGAGCCGACCGGGATCCTTGAGGGCCGGAAGGTCCGCCCGGGTGTCGCCCAGGGCGCGACTCTCTTCCGCACTACGCGCCGCGCGCGACGCGTTGTCGAGACCGCGTTCGAGCCGGGTGATCAAATCTTTGAGATTATCGGCCTGGCGCGACAGCTCGGCGGCGCGCTGGCGCTCGGCCTCGAGCTTCTTTTCGGTCTCGGTCTGGCGCTTCTGCCGCTCATCGACCAGAAGGGTCATGCGATTCTTCTCGAACGACAACGCCATAAGGTCGCGCGCCAAGCCGTCACGCTCGGCCGCCGCCTCCGCGCGCACGCGCACGAGATCGCCCAATTCGCCGGCGAGCGCCTCGGCCTCGGCCCGCATCTCCGGCACCACCGCGCCGAGCAGCATGGCGGTGCGCACCGATTCGAGCGCATCCTCCGGCTTCACCATCAAGGCGGGCGGCGGACGGCGGCCGATGCGCTGAATGGCGGCAAGCACCTCGACGATGACGGCCCGGCGGCCGTCGAGCGACTTGCGGATCGCCCCTTCCGAGTCGAGCAGCTGCTGCAGGCGGGCTTCGGCGGCCGCCACGCGGCCCTCGACCGAGCGGATGCCGCCGGCCGTGTCGATCAGCGCCTGATTGAGCTTGCGGCGATCCTCGCCGATCGCATTGATCTCGTCGCGCAGCGCCTTCTGGCTCTCGAGCGCCTTCTTCTGCTCGGCACGCACCGCGTCGAGTTCCTGGTCGCGCTGCTTGACGTCATCGAGAGTGGGCTTCTGCGCCGAATCGAGGGTCAGCTTCTGCGCCGACGCCGGGCCGAACGGCAGCGCGAGCGCACATGCCGCCACCATGGCGAGCAGCGTTCGCGGGCCGGCGGAATGGCAAACGGCGGTGGTCATGTGAGGCAGATGACGTGTTCGTCCCAATCAAGGCAAATACGCGCCGGCAATTAAGCGCCGATTGGGGCGGTTTCGCGTCTCGCCCCCGTCAAACTCTGGTGAAAACCACAGCAAATCCCGCCTGAGTGCGAAAAAGTCAGGCGCGGTGATAGGGATGCCCGGCCAGGATCGTCACCGCCCGATAGAGTTGCTCCAAGAGCATGATGCGCACGAGCTGGTGCGGCCAGGTCGCGGCCCCGAAGGCGAGCGTGAGATCCGCCCGCGCGGTGAGCTCGGGACCCAGACCGTCGGCGCCTCCGATGCAGAAAACCGCCGCCGGGCGACCGGCATCGCGCCAGCCGCGCAGCACCCCCGTGATGGAGTCGCTGGCGAGCGCCTCACCGGACTGGTCGAGCGCCACCACGATGGCTCCCTCCGGAATGAGGTTGGCGAGCGCGATCGATTCTTCCAGCATGCGCTTGGCGGCTTCCTGGGCTCGGCTCTCGCGGATTTCGACGATCTCGATGTCGCGCAGCCCGACCGCGCGGCCGGCCTTCGCGACCCGGTCGCGATAGCGCTCGGCGAGTTCGCGTTCCGGTCCGGCCTTGAGCCGGCCGATCGCAGCGACCATCAGGCGCATGGCGCTTTCTCAGAGCCTTGTCCGTCGGCATCCTGTCCGGCGGCGCGCCGGGGAAAATGCCAAGCCCATGCGCGGCGGGTCAACTCACCCGCCGGTTCCCTGTGCCGCCGCCGGCCCACATCTTCTCGAGATTGTAGAAGGCGCGGACCTCGGGCCGGAAGACGTGGACGATCACGTCGCCGGCGTCGATCAGGACCCAGTCGCAATGCGGCATGCCCTCGACCCTGACCTGGCGGACTCCCGCCTTGGCAAGATCATCGAGCAGGCGCGCCGCGACCGCGCCGACATGACGGTTCGACGTACCGGACGTCACAACCATGTGGTCGGCGATCGCGGATTTGCCACGGAGGTCGATGGTGGTGGTGTCCTCGGCCTTCATATCGTCGAGGCGCGCGAGGACAAGGCGAAGCGTCTCCTGGGT
>DATBBS010000484.1:0-10754 GCA_036270895.1 Xanthobacteraceae bacterium | reverse complement strand
TGACGTCGGACTCGGTGATGCCGTTGCCGGCCGACTGGCCGTCGCCGCTCACCGCATAGAGGCGGTTGCCGACGACGCCGACCGCGAGACCGTGGCGCGGGTGCGGCATCGAGGGCAGGATCTGCCAGCTGTTGGTCGCCGGGTCGTAGGCCTCGACCGCCTTGAAGGCGCCGAGGAAGCGTGAGTCCTGCACCTCGCCGCCCGGAATGATGATGCGGCCGTTGTAGACGCCGGCCGCGATGGCGCTGCGCGGCGTCGGCATGCGCGGCCGCGCGCTCCACAGGCCGGTCGCGGGGTCGTAAGCCTCGACCAGGTCGACATTGTTGCTGGTGCCGGAAATGAAGGCGCTGGAGACGCGGCCGCCGATCACATAGAGCTTGCCGCCCACCGCCGCGCTCGCATGGTGATTGCGCGCCAGCAGCAACGGGCGGGCGGAGCTCCAGCTGTTCGCGGCCGGGTCGTAGACGTCGACGGTGGCCACCACATTGTGCGGCCGGGCCGGATGAATGCCGTTCTCCTTGACGCCGGGCAGGGAGGTCGCGCCGCCGGTGACGTAGATCTTGCCGTCGAGCACGGCGGCGCTGGCGGCGCCGCGCTTGCTCGGCAAGGGCGCGAGCGCCTTCCAGGTGTCGGCCGCGGGATCGTATTCCCACGCATTGTCGATCGGGTCCCAGGCGGGCGGGCCGTTCTCCGGCGACTTGAACCCGCCGAACGCATAGATCTTGTCGTTCAGCGTCGCGAAGGCGAGATGATGCGACGGCAGCGGCATCGGCTTCTTCTGGGTCCATGTGTTGGCGGCGGGGTCGTATTCGTAGACCAGCGCCTTCGGCTTCCAGACCGGCGCGAGCCCGGCGAAGACATACATCTTGTTGTTGGCGGTCGCGCCCAGCACCTCTTCGGAAGGGACCGGAAACGGCGCGAGCACAAGCCAGGGCCCCTGTGGCGCCTGCGGCGCTGCGGGAGCCTGCGGCGCTGCGGGCGCTTGCGGGGCTTGCGCGGCGGCGGGCGCGGCCGCGAACGCGGCCGCCCACAGGGCAGCGCCCAGCCATCGACGGATGTTTGTCGGCATGTTTCTCTCCCTTGCGGCGCGATGGGGCGAGGCTCGTGGGGCCCCGTTGTGTGGCGATCGGGATGATTGTTGCACCTAGGGCGAGGTGGAGAAAGAGCCCTTGTGGCGGGAATGACGCAGCAAGGTTCCGCCGTCATTGCGAGCGAAGCGAAGCAATCCCGAGCGTCACAACTTGCGGCGCGAGATTGCTTCGCTTCGCTCGCAATGACAAACGTGGGCTACCGGCCGTACACCGCCTGCTCGGTCACGACGAAATCGATGCGGCCGTCGAGGAGGGCGCGCGCACATTCGGACGGCCGGTTGACGATCGGCTCCTCGTGCACGTTGAAGCTGGTGTTGACCAGGACCGGCAGGCCGCTGGCGTCGCGGAAGCGCCGCAGCATGGCGGCGTAGAGCGGATTTTCGCTGTCGCGCACGATCTGCGGGCGCGCCGTGCCGTCGACATGGACCACGGCCGGGATTTTTTCCCGCCATTCCGGCTTGACCCCGCAGGTGATGGTCATGAAGCGCGCCGCGTAACGGTTGACCGGCGTGATGTCGAACACCCGCCCGGCGTCCTCGTCCAGCACATAGGGGGCGAAGGGCATGAATTCGGAACGTTCCAGCCGCCGGTTGAGGTCGTCGTTGATGGCATGGTCGGCCGGGCTCGCGATGATGCTGCGGGCGCCGAGCGCGCGCGGGCCGAACTCCATGCGCCCCAGATAGGCGGCGCCGACCTGGCCGGCGAGCATGCGCTCGGTTGCGGCTTCGGCGGGCGCGCCGGCCTGCCGGCGCACGCCGCCCTGAGCCGCGAGCGCGGCGTCGATGTCGCGGTCGTAGTCGTGGCCGAGATAGACGGTGTCGAGGCGGTAGCGGCTGGTGAGCCAGACGGGCAGGCCGTCGCGCGCCAGCAGGAAGGCGAGGCCGGCGCCGACGCACAACCCGTCGTCGCCCATGGCGGGAAAGATGAAGATTTCCTCGAGCGGGCAGCTTTCGGCGAGCAGCCGGTTGAGCCGCACATTGGCGAACAGGCCGCCACCCAGCCCGAGATGCCGCGCCTTGCTGTGCGCCAGCCAATGACGGACCGTCGCCAGCATCAGGTCTTCGGCGACCTTCTGGATGGAGGCCGCGATCGTTTCACGGCTGGCGCCCGCGCAGATGCGCGCCATCGCGTCGCCGATCTCGACCTCGCCCGCGAAGGACGTGGCGATGAGGCCGTCGTCGCCGAGGCGAAAATGCGCCGCCATGGCGGGGGCGAGGGTGGGTCCCCCATAGGCGGCGAGCCCGGTGAGCTTGCCTTCATGGCGCAGCTTGCGGAATCCGCACAGCGCGGTCGCGAAGCTGTAGGCCTGGCCGATGCTGTTGGCGGCGAGCTTGCGCAACAGGAAGCGGTCGTCGCCGAAATGGCAGTCGAGCGCGCCGTCGCGCAAGACGCGCAGGCTGTAGCTGACATTGTCGCCGATCCCGTCGGCGGTGAAGATGAGCGCGTCCTGCCAGTCGGTGAAGAACAAGGCGGGCAGGGCGTGCGCCTCGTGGTGATTGGCGAAGAAATAATGCGTGTCGGGGCGAAAGCCGTTGAGCTCGGCGAAGCGCTCGGCCGCGAAGATCGCGCGCGTGTCGGTGGTGCGGCGGCGCTGGCATTCCCGCCACAACTCGCGCAGGCCGGGTTCCTTGCCGCGCCAGCGCCGCAGCGCGTGGTCGATCTCCTTGTGCAGCGGCGCGCGCAGATAGGCGGCGGGGTAGAAGGCGCGGGTGGAGGCGATCGCATCGACGTCACGGCGGGTCCAGCCGGCGATGCGCAACACCTCGTCGATGGCGAGCCAGGGCACGCCGTCGCCCGACCCCTTGAGTCGGGTGAGCCGCTCCTCCTGGACGGCGGCGACCAGCCGATAGTCGTCGAAGGCGGCGGCCGATGCGTCGTGCGCGCCGGGGTGAAACGCCAAGATCCGCATGAGGTGCCCGCGCTCGAGTTCCACCCGTCGCATGATTGCGAAAAAGCCCGGCCCGGATCGGGGCCGGCAGAGGTTTCGGACAAGATCATGCGCAAAGACAATAAGATAGAGAGCAGGATCGGTTCAATCCGAAGCGTTCCTGCTGTCCTAGCAGCAGAATCCGTGCCCCGCCATGGGGCCGGCGCCCGGCCCCAAAGGGGTGCCCTTTCCCCGCCGCATTGCCCGTGTTAACCGGGCGCGGGACATCGGGATGAAGAGGGCGGCCGCCGCGCCGTCCTGCTTGGGGACATTCGTTGGCATGGGGTGTTTTCGCCACCGCTGCGCTGTGCTGGTCGTGTCGGGCTTCGCCGCCGCAAGTGTGCCGGCGGCCGCGCAGTTCGGCGGCATCTTCGATCCGCCGCGGCCGCCCAGCAACGTGCCGAACCGCTCGCAGATGCCGCCGCCGCCGGTCGACCAGCAACGGGTGATCGAGCCGCAGCGCTCGCCGGCCGTCGCCGCGCCGAGCGTCGCGGCGCCGAGCGTCGCCCCGATCCCGTCGCAGTCCTTGCCGCCGCCGCCGGGCGTGCCGGCCGATCCGGCCGCCAGTCCGGCAGCGCCGGGCCAGCGTCCGCCGCGTGGCACCCCGCAGCCCGCCAATACGGCGCCGCAGCCGGGCGACGAGGTCATCACCGCGCCCCCGGCGCAGAAGATCGTCAACCCGACGGCGGTCTTCTCCGGTCTCGACAAGATCACCGGGCGCATCACGTCATTCGACGTCGCCGTCAACGAAACGGTGCAGTTCGGCGCGCTGCAAGTCACCCCGCGCGTCTGCTACACGCGCCCGCCTACCGACACGCCCAACACCGATGCGTTCGTGGAGGTCGACGAGGTCACGCTGCAGGGCGAGGTCAAGCGCATCTTCACCGGCTGGATGTTCGCGGCGAGTCCCGGCCTGCACGGCGTCGAGCATCCGATCTACGACGTGTGGCTGACCGATTGCAAAGGCGGCGCGTCCGCGCCGGTCGCCGAAGTCCAGCCGGCGCCGGCGCGAAATCCGGCGACTCCGCCGGCGCGCCAGCCAGCTCCGCAACGGCCGCGCCCGCCGCGCTGACCCATCCACATCGTCATGGCCGGGCTTGTCCCGGCCATCCATGTCTTACTTCACGGAGAGTCCGTCAAGGCGTGGATGCCCGGCACAAGGCCGGGCATGACGAGTCAGTGTTCGTGAGTATCGCAATCACTCCCCGATGGCGAGCCCGAGCGCTTGCGTGCCGGGAATCGACCGGTCGCGCGGAAAGACGTCGAAGTCCGCTTCGCCGATGAGCGCCTCGGCCAGCAGCTTGTGATACTGCTTGCGCGGCACCTCGGTCGCCCCGAAGGTCTTCAGGTGCTCGGTGACGAACTGGGTATCGAGCAGCGCGAAGCTGCCCGCCTTGAGGCGCGCCACCAGATGCACCAGCGCCACCTTGGATGCATCGCGCGCGCGGTGGAACATGCTTTCGCCGAAGAACGTGCGCCCGAGGCTCACCCCATAGAGCCCGCCGACCAGCGCATCGCCGTCATAGACCTCGACCGTGTGACAATGGCCGATGCCGTAGAGTCCGCGATAGAGGTTGCGGATGCGCGGGTTGATCCAGGTGTTCGAGCGCCCGGGCTGCGGCGCGGCGCAGCCGTCGATCACCGCGTCGAAGTCGCGGTCGCAGACCACCGTGAAGCGCTCGGCGCGCACCGTGCGGGCGAGCCGCGCCGGGACGTGGAAGGCGTCGAGCGGAATGACGCCGCGCTGCTCCGGCTCGATCCAATAGATCGCTGGGTCGTCGGCGCTTTCGGCCATCGGGAAGATGCCGCACGCATAGGCCTTCAACAGCACCTCGGGCGTGATGTCGACGACAGCGGAATCGCGGCTGGCCATGGGTCGGATCGTTCAGGTCGCTTTTCCATTCGGCGCCCGCGGGGCGCACGGCATTAGATGGTACAGGGTGGCGGCACGATGCGCCGGCGCGCGCCGCGCGTCGGCCGAGTCGGGGCGAGCGTTAACGGTTCGCCAACCATGATGACCTACACTTTAGCGGAAATTGGAAACAATGTGATCTGCTGACGTTACCCGCTTGTGTGGGACACTTCGAAGCGGTTGCCAAGGGGAGCAAGACGTCCGTGGGTTCGCTCGGCATCAATGAAATCACGCATCTCGACGACGTTCGCGACGGCAAGGATCGGAACCGGGAGGGCAGCCTGCGCCGTGTCCTCGTGGTGGAGGACGAGCCGCTCATCTGCGTCGACACCGCGGATGCGCTGGAGCGCCAAGGCTTCAAGGTCGACACGGCCCTGAGCGGCGAGGAAGCGCTGCGCCTCCTGCGTAACGGGCTACCGATCGATATTCTGTTCACCGACATGAACCTTGCCGGTCACATGGATGGCGCCACGCTGGGCCGGCTCGCGCGCGACCTGCTTCCCGGGCTGGTGGTGGTCTATACGTCGGGCAGCATGAATGCGGTTCCGCAGGGCGTTCCCGGCTCGGCCTTCGTGCCGAAGCCGTACAGCCCGGATCTCGTCGGCGTCATGCTGAGCCGGATGGCCCGCATCCACGCCTGAGCTGCGCTCCGATTGGGTTTACTCGCAGCTTCCTCGAGGACGATCTTTTGCGCGTGGATTTGCGTCAGCGCGCCAGCGCTTGACGGCGAGCCAATACCGCTGGCGGGTGTGCGGTTTTCTGCAGGCTGCTCAGCTTCGACAATTTTACCGGCTCTGCGTGCTTGGGCGCGCCGGAATCCTTGCGAGCAGCGAGCTTCGGCGTCGCGGTTTTCAATCGCCCCTTTTCCGCCGTCCTCGTCTTCAATGCCCGCCTTTGCGTCGCCAGGCTGCGCTTGACGGCATATTCCCAGCCGTCGATCGGCCCGACATGCGGCGGGTCTCGATCGAGATAGGGGCGGGCGATCCCGAGCTCCTTCTCATGCGCATCGATCCACTTCCACATCTCTTCGCTCGCGGCGAATCGCTGCATGCGCGTATCGCCCTTGACGCTCACGAGGTCAGCCGCAAGCCCGTGCCGATAGCCGCCGCGCCGACTCCCGCCGTGAAAGGAGCTGTCAGTCGCGGCCTTGTTGCCGCTCGCGAGCGATTGACGATAGTCGTCGCGGAATCCGCTCGTTATCCCCGGCATCAGCCCCGCCTCATCCATGGTGCGAAGCGCGCGGTAGAGCTTCAGCTTGAAGCTGCGGTCCATGCCGCCGATGACGTAGTCGATAAGCGACATGCCGGCACGTTGTGCGGCTGCCGGATCCTTCCAGGTGAAGTCGGCCACGACATACTTGAAGACGGTTTGGGTCACGGTCCGCGTCTTCCCCTTCTTCTTGACCGTCACCTTGATTCGCTCAGAAACTTTGACCGTGTCGATCTTCGGGGTGCGCTCATACACCGACCAGAGATACTCATCGATGCAGGCGTCGGCCACGCATTCGCGGGGAGACTCGATCGCGCGCAGAGACGGCCTGAGGCCGTCGTCCACCGCGTCAGAAGGCGACACGGACGCGAGCTGCATGCCCGATTGAGACGGCCGCTTCTGACCAGGGTCGGTCAAGACAGGTTCAGCAGCCGGCACCTCGGCGGCGGGCACCTCGGCGGCGACCGCCTCGGTGGCGGAAGTGCCGATGGGGGCGACGACAGGCGCGGGTGCGATTGAATCGCCTGCCGCGGCCTCGCTGACGGAAGGGGCAGGGGTCACGGCGGCCGGCTGGAGTTGTGTCGGCTGAGGCTCAGCGATCGACGCTGCGGTATTCCGGGGCGCGTTGAAGGTGCCGAGCCCAGCCGCGCCGCACACGGCGAGCGCTACCGTTCCGCTCAAGGCCAAGCCAGTGAAGCTCCGCGGTGTCATGATCCCGCCCGCCCTGTGCTCCATGCGCCATCGATCTTGGGCCGCATTCCCCGCTCGCGCAATACCTTGCCCGCGTCTGCCGGTCAACGTGGTAAACCTGAAAAACGGTGCTACGAGCCCCGCTCTTGCGTCGCGCCAACGAGTCCACGTCGTGGATTTCGTGCTTGGCCGCGTCGGTGCGCCCTCAATCTCCCATGCGGCCGGGCGGTGGCGAAGCAGTCAGAAAATCTTGTAGTTGAGGCCGACGCGCACGATGTTGTCCGTGATGTGCGTAGTTCGTGCGGCGGCAGCGCTGCCGTTTGCCGTGAAGGCAGCGCCGAACAGCGGATTGATCGGGATGCCGAATGTTTCGTTGACGCTGCCCAGATCGACGTAGAGATATTCGAGCTTGGCCGACCAACGGCTGCTCAGCTGCGTCTCCGCGCCGACGCCCACCGTCCAGCCCACCTTGGTCTTGCTGAATGACTCGCCGTTGGGCAAGAACGGACCGGGCTGAAACGCAGCTGGAAAGATGATCGGATTGGCGGTCCCCACGAAGGCGAAACTGTCCTTCACGGTCCCCCAGGCGGCGCCGCCGGTCGCATACCACAGCGTCTCATGGACGAGCACACCGCCACGCGCGCGGGCGGTGCCGAAGTTGGTCAGCTTGCTCTCGTCGGTCAGGCAATAGCCGAAGCCGTTGCCGCCAGCGCCGAAAAACGCGAGCCCTGCCGCAGGGGTGCAGGCGCTCGCGCTGCTCTTCTGCGATGTCCATTGCCAGTCGGCCTCCACGCCGACGACCCAGCGGGACCGTAGCTGCCAGTTGTAACCGATCTGGCCGCCGGCGACCGCGCCTCGCGAGGCGTGCTTGTCGGCCGTGCTCAGCAGCCCATTCGCGCCGAGCGCGCTCGAGGCAACCGCCGCGCTCTGGGTGTCCGAATTGACCCCGATGCCGCCGCCCGCATTGATGCCCGCATAGAGGCCGGTCCAGTTCAGGTTCGGCGCATCCAACGGCGCCGTCACCGGGAAGCCGGCGGCCGCCGCTTCCGTCGTCCCAAACGGCGTGAAATGATAGTTCAAACCGACACGCACGATATTGTCCGTGATGTGCGCGCTTCGCGCGGCCGCGGCGCTGCCGTTTGCCGTGAAAGCCGGGCCGAACGGCGGATTGATCGGGATGCCGAATGTTTCGTTGACGCTGCCCAGGTCGACATAGAGATATTCGAGCTTGGCCGACCAACGGCTGCCCAGCTGCGTCTCCGCGCCGACGCCCAACGTCCAGCCCACCTTGGTCTTGCTGAAAGATCCACCGCCGGGCAGGAACGGACCAGGCTGAAGCGCAATTGGAAAGACGATCGGATTGGCGGTTCCCGCGAAGGCGAAATTGTCCCTCACGGTCCCCCAGGCGGCGCCGCCGGTCGCATACCACAGCGTGTCATGGATGAGCACGCCGCCACGCGCGCGGGCGGTGCCGAAGTTGGTCAGCTTGTTCTCATCCGTCAGGCAATAGCCGAAGCCGTTCGCGCCGGCGCCGAAAAAAAAGAGCCCTGCCGCAGGCGTGCAGGCGCTCGCGCTGTTCTTCTGCGATGTCCATTGCCAGTCTGCCTCCAGGCCGACGACCCAGCGGGAGGGCAGCTGCCAGTTGTAGCCGATCTGGCCACCGACGATCGCTCCCGGCGATGCGTGCTTGTCGGCCGTGCTCAGCAGCCCATTCGCGCCCAGCGCGCTCGAGGCAACCGCCGCGCCCTGGGTGTCCGAATTGACGCCGATGCTGCCGCCCGCATTGATGCCCGCGTAAAAGCCGGTCCAGCTCAAGACCCGCGCGGGAAGCGGCGCCTTCACCGGAAAGTCAGCCGCGAACGCAATCCCACTGGAGAGCGCCGCCAACGCCACGCCAATCGACAGATAAGCCTTCATGACGAGGCCTCCCGCGAAAAACTGCGCGTCCTGGGCCGCCGACCCAGCAATGCGATGGATCCGTTGCTAAATGGTTAATGGTTAACGCTAGGTAAACCGGCCGGGTCGGCGGCGGAATGGTGTCGCCATCACAGACCGCCGAATCGATCCGCGCCCCCATGCCGCCGGGCGGACGAGACGATCTCAGTTGGCGGTTATTGGCGCGCTCCGGCCAGGCGCCTGTTCCCGCCGGGTAGAGCCCGCCCTCGTGTCATCGCTTCGCGGTAGCTGCGCAGGTCTTCCTCATCCATCGCCTGCCGGTTCGGCTGCCCGGCTTCCGCTTTCACCGTCACTTTCGGCCCTAGCAAAACCGTCGTGCCAAGGCCCGCATAGACGTACCGATCGCCGAAACTCTCCTTCAGAATGGCGAAGGCGGGTTCGCCGGTGCAGTGAACCGGAGCGATGAAGCGCACGTTCAAGCCATCACGCAGTGAAGCCGCGATGGTCCGGATCTGGCCATCATTCGCCGGCAATAAATGAGTGCCACCCAGGACAAGATGTATCGGCTTGTTGGTCGCAGTCTTGGCGGCCTCGACGATCTTTTCGAGGGTTGGATGACTGCACCCCACAACGAGAACGATCCCGTCGGGCGTCTCGATCGCCAGTGCGATTTCCTTCACTTCCAGGTCGACACCCCACGTGCCGTTCAACAGGATGAGATGGAAGCCCGGTGCGATCTCGGTTGTCTTGGTCACCCAAGTGAAGTTGCCGGCAGGCCACGGGCTACCGAAACGAAGCGTCTCTGGCGGTTTCCCCTCGAAATATCGCATGTCCGGAGGAAGCGAATCGTCGCGCCTGTAGAAAGTGCCCGGCAGTACCGCACCGAACACGCCGAAATTCTCCTGCGGCGCGTAAATCTTCACGGCGGGGTTGACCTTTAGAAGGTGGTTTAACCCGCTCGTGTGGTCGCCATGGCGATGGGAGACGATCGTGAAATCCAGCTTCGTAAGGTCGACACCCTTGGCCGCGACATTGTGCGCGAAGATCTCCGCATCATTGCCGGTATCGAACAAGATGCGCTTGCCGCCGTATTCGATATATGCCGAAAACCCCCAGTCTTTCTTCATCGTGGAGGTCTTGCCGAAGGCATCGTAGAGGACCGTGATCTGCGCCGTGCTTGCCTGCGCGTGTGCCGAAAAGGTCCCGATTGCCGCCGTCGAGAAGACGATTGCAGCTGATCCAGCGAGGCGAGGCAGCGATGCGGACAACTTTGAAAGCCAATTGGAGAGCATGGTTATTCTCCAGTGCGAGCGTGATTGCTCCGGCGGGATGACGGCACAGCCTGCCAAGGTCCGAGGGTCTGGGCAATCCGCTGCGCGCCCCGGCTATCCACTTTCGCATCCATCCGGGCCGCGTCGGCGCGCACTCAGTCCGCCATCCCGCCGCTCGCCAGAAACTGCTCGAGCCAGTGGATGTGGTAGGTGCCGTCGACGATGTCCTTGTCGCGCACCAGCGCGCGGAACAGCGGCAGGGTGGTCTCGATGCCGTCGACGACGAATTCGTCGAGCGCGCGCTTCAGGCGCATCAGGCATTCGGGACGGCTCTTGCCGTGCACGATCAGCTTGCCGAGCAGCGAGTCGTAATAGGGCGGAATGGTGTAGCCCTGATAGACCGCCGAATCGATCCGCACCCCCATGCCGCCGGGCGGATGATAATGCACGATGCGGCCCGGCGAGGGGCGGAAGGAGATCGGGTTCTCGGCATTGATGCGGCACTCGATGGCGTGGCCGTGGAACTTGACGTCCTTCTGCGCGATGGTGAGCTCGTCGCCGTTGGCGATGCGGATCTGCTCGAGGATGAGGTCGATGTCGGTGATCATCTCGGTCACCGGGTGCTCGACCTGGATGCGCGTGTTCATCTCGATGAAGAAGAACTGGCCGTCCTCGTAGAGGAACTCGACCGTGCCGACGCTGAGATATTTGAGCTCGCGGATCGCGTGCGCCACGGTCTCGCCGATGCGGTCGCGCGC
>DATBBS010000483.1:0-14848 GCA_036270895.1 Xanthobacteraceae bacterium | reverse complement strand
ATCGGCGCGCTGGTTCCAGGCGATGTGGAGGCGGGGGAGCGCGGCCTTCACGCTCGACCTGATGTCGAGCGGCGATTGCTGGCTGCCGGCGGCGCAGACCTTGTTGGCGTCTCCGAGCGTTCCCCAGTTGTCCGGGCCGGTCCTGCCCTCGTAGCTCCAGTGCGGCTCCTCGGCCGCGAAGCCGCCGGATGCGCATAACGGACACAGCGCAAGCGCGCCGATGGCCTTAAGCACGTGACGGCGATTCATGGCGTTCCCTTCGTGTGCTGGCTGCTACTGACTCGCCCACATGATGCGCGCGATCCACAGGCAGTCCTCGCTCGCCAGCATGCGGTCGGGCTGAGCGGGATCGAGCGAGGCGAGCTCGATCGTCTTCGCGCTCTTGCGCTTGAGCTCGGCGGCCACAACCTCGCCGCTGCGGGTCTTGGCCAGCACGCGGTCGCCGCGGCGGATCGCGGCATTCGGCGACACGAGCAGAATGGTCGCGTCGCGATAGGCCGGCCGCATCGCGTCGCCGGAAATTTCCAGCGCATAGGCGTGCCGGTCCTCGGTGGCCGGAAATCCGGTCTCGTCCCAACGGTCGCCCTCGGGGAAGCCGCGGGCGTCGAAATAGCCGGGGTCGGCCGCCTGGGCGAAGCCGATCATCGGCACCGTCCGGACCGGACCGCGCGAAGCGCCGATCAGGGCCACGAACTGGTCGACCGTGGTGCTGGTCGCCGCCAGGCACTTGGCTACCGACTCGGTCGACGGCCAGCGCTGCCGCTGGTCGGGCGTGACCCGCTTGGACTTGTTGAAAGTCGTCGGATCGAGGCCGGCCCGCTTGGCGAGACCCGAGGGGGACGTCCCGGCGCGCGCCGCGAGCGCGTCGATGGCATCCCAGATCTGGGTATGGGTCAGCATGGCGGAGGGCGAGGGCGTCGACATGGCGGGACCTGGGTGCGGCGCGCGCCGGGCGGCCGTCGGCACGGGCGTGGATCGCATGGAACGCCGATTAGGAATTATAACCTGATTCAAGGCGCCTCGCCAGCAACCGCCGCCGCCTTCTTGAACAAGCGAGACTCGGCCGCTAGCGTACGGCGGCATTCACAGTGGGTGGAGTCGTGATCGGCCTATTTGAGCGCTTCGCCCGGCCCCTGCTGCGGGCCATGGACCCGGAAGACGCCCACGGGCTGGCGTTGCGCGCCCTCAAGCTCGCGCCCCTGCCGCGGCCGGTTCCGGACGATGACCGGCTCGCCGTGCGGGCCTTCGGGCTGACCTTCCCCAATCCGGTGGGCCTCGCGGCCGGCTTCGACAAGCACGCCGAGGTGCCCGACCCGCTGCTGCGCGTGGGCTTCGGCTTCGTCGAGGTCGGCACCGTGACGCCGCGCGCCCAGACCGGCAATCCGCGCCCGCGGCTGTTCCGGCTCAACAGCGACGAGGCGGTGATCAACCGCTTCGGCTTCAACAGCCAGGGCGAGGCGGCGGTGCTGGCGCGGCTCGCGGCGCGGGCCGAGCGCGGCGGCATCGTCGGGCTCAATATCGGGGCCAACAAGGTCACCGAGGACCGCGGCGCCGACTATGTGCGGCTGATCGAAGCCTTCGCGCCGGTGGTCAGCTATTTCACGGTCAACATCTCGTCGCCCAACACGCCTGGCCTGCGCGACCTGCAACAGGCCGCCGCGCTCGACGACCTGCTGGTGCGGGTCGCCGCGGCGCGCGACCGCGTCTCGCTGCGCGCCGGCGACACGCCGGTGCTGGTCAAGATCGCGCCCGACCTCACGCTCGCCGAGCTCGACGATGTGGTGGCGGTGGCGCGCCGCCGCATGATCGACGGCATGATCGTGTGCAACACCACGGTGAGCCGCCCGCCGACCCTGCACAACGCCAAGATCGCGGCGGAGGCCGGCGGCCTCTCGGGCAAGCCGCTGTTCGCCCTGTCGACGCGCATGCTGGCGGAGACCTTCGTGCGAGTGGAAGGCCAGTTCCCGCTGATCGGCGTCGGCGGCATCGATTCGGGCGCCGCCGCGCTCGCCAAGATCCGCGCCGGCGCGAACCTGCTGCAGCTCTATTCGGCCCTGGTGTTTCGCGGGCTCGGCCTGGTCGGCGAGATCAAGGAGGCGCTGCTCGCGGCGCTCGATCGCGGCGAGGCGCGCTCGCTCCCGGACCTGGTCGGGATGGACGCCGCCGAAGCCACCGCGCAGCCCTGGCCGCAGTAGCGGCGCATTGCGGGGCGGGCGAGCGCGAGGGTGCCTTCGATCCCGAACGCCCGCGCGTGACACGCCCTCGCGACCCGGCACGAATCATTTGGCCGCGCTGGTGACGGCACGCCGGGCCCAGCCGATCTGGCCGCCGGCTTCCAGGAGATCCCAGTTGTTGAGCCGCAAGTAGACGCGGGCGATGGCATCGGGTTTCATCTTGCCGACCTGCCTGGGCGACTCGGGCACCGCGAAGAGGTTCACCGCCCCGTCGGTGACGACATATGCCTTCGCCACCGGACGGCGATCGGGCGGATTGAACACCACGGCCGCATGCGCGGGCTTCGAGCCGAGGGCCGGATCGTGGATCAGCCGGAGCGCGGTGGCGATGTGTTGCGGGTTCGACGGATAGAGTCTGCCCGAGGTCCGGATCGCCTCGATCATCTGGCTGAACGACGCCGATGCGTCTTTCTTCTCGCCGTGGTCCCACAGCACCAAGCCCCGCGCATAGTCCAGCATCGCCGTAAACGCCGCGAACGCGCCGTCCTGTGCCTCGCCGCGCCTGGTCCACTCCGTGCCTTCGGCGTAGTTTTCGTCGATCCACTTCACGCTGCCCTTGTCCAGCGCGAACGTGCCGTCATACTCGACGATGCGATTGTAGAAATAATACGCCGCTGTCTCCGAGACGAAGGCGACCTTGCATCTGTCGAAGCTCGGCTGTTTCGGCAGCGCTTGCAGATGCGCATAGAAATGATTCGACGGATACAGCTTCAACATCCTCTGGGCGGCGCGGCGGACGTCCTCGTCCGTGCCGCACAGGGAGTCGACGACGATCTTGTAGTCGTTCTGGCTGAAGCCGGGAATGTCCAAATTCTTGGACAGCCGATCGGGCTTCGCCGACTGATCCCAGTTCGGGCGCAGCGTCGGCGGGAGATATCTTCCGTTGTCGATGACGTTCAGGACGTTCGAAATCAGGTTCAGGTAGCGGGCGACAAGATTCGAATTCTTTGCGGATTCGTCCCGGAGGCCCTTCACGGCATAATCGGCGACCTGACCCCAGGACTGATAGAGCTGCGTGCGGTCGTGGTCTTCGCCGCGAACATAGGCGTCGACCTGCTCGGTCAGCGTCCGGCTCTTTGCCTGAGAGTCGGCGTCGGGCTCGGCCGGCGCGGGCGGAACGGCCGGCGCGGGGGCCGGCTCCTCGACCCGCATCGCCGGCGCGGGAGCCGCCGCGGGTTGCGGCGCAGGCGCGGCCGCGGCCGCGATGATCCTGGAACGCGCCGCACTTTGCCGCCGCGCTTCCGGCTCGCTGGGCGCGTTGGGCGTGGCGGTTGAGGGGGTCGTGGCCATTCCCGGCACCGGCCTGGCCTGGGGCGGCAGATCCGGCAGCGTATCCTGCGGATCGATGTTCGAGCGGTCGCTTGCCAGGACGGAATAGCGCGGCAGCGGATTGAGCCGGGCGAAGCTCCACGCCCTGCTGCCGGCGCTGTTCGGCTGCAGCGTGAAATGTCCATCCAACGGCGTGACATCCGCTTTCGTCGCCACTTCGCCTTCGAGGCACGACTCGTTCGCGATGGATTCGTTGCGCTGCAGCGCAGCGGTGATGGCTTTTTCGATATAGGTCGCCGAGAAGTAAAGGTGGAATTGCGGCGCGCTCCGGCTCGGCCTGAGCTCCATCGTCGTCGGACTCGTGCGTTGACCGTCGAGCGTGTCGAAACTGAGCTCACATTTGGCGAATGTGCGGGACAGGTCTTTATCGACCGGACGGTAGACCGCGATGAGCAGACGATGCCTGCCGACCCCGGGGGGTATCCGGATCGAGACTTTATTTGGGTCCCGGCTGAACGCGAGGTTGGAGGTGACCGCTCCCACGAACACCCGATACTCGTCGTTGCGGACCGTCTGCCTGTCCGGGACGTTGTGAATCTCCAGGGCATACATCGGCACTTCTTCCTGCGGCCGGCCGAGATAGGCGAGGGCAAAACCGACGATCACCATCGAAATCGCGCCGCCCAGGGTGGCGTGCACCGGGCTTCCCGGGATTCGCAAGGTGGAGCGCACGACCGCGGAGCCGCCGACGAGCGCGCCGGCCCCGCCGCAGAGCAGGGCGAACATCAGCTCGATCATCCAGTAAGTGACCGGGTTTCCAGGCGTCAATTCGCCGATGAGCAGCACCGCCCCGAACGACAGCAAGGCCACCAGGATGAGGAAGGCCACGGCGACGATCGTCTGCACGATCGATGGCCCCGGAAGGGCGATCCTGCCGCCATCGGGGACGGCGTCGGATTTCTTCGACCGGCCCCGCCGTTTGGCCCCGCTTCTTTCGCTTTCCGGATTACGGCCTGCGTGTGGGCCGCCGGCGTCGTGTGCACTGCCCCCTGTCATGGCCAACTCTCCTCGATCCGCCACGGTGTATGCACGTGGCGGTAGTATATCCCATCGGCCGGACTGGCGTGTGAGCTACTTCACAGCGGGACACAAGATGCGAGCAGGACTCCGGCTGTCGGGCGCCGGCGCCACGGCTGGCCTGGATTTGCGTCAAGCGGCCGGGCGCGCCTTACCGCAAGGTCGTGCCGGCTTTCAGCCGGCGCTGAGCTTCCGAGCGTGCTGGTTGGCGTCTTCGATGTGCGGAAAAGCAGGCGGCCCCGACGGCGTGGCCGCGACTGTCCGATCACCGTGTCGCGGCGGCTCGACACATGCCGGCATGTGCGTGACGGTTCCGTCGGTCGAGACGGACAGTGCGGCGGCGGGCTTTCGGCGACGGCGCTTCCGTCACGCCGTCAGCAGGGTCACCATTCCAACCAACGCGAAGCCGCCGAGAAGGAGCGCCCAGTCGCCCCGATCGAAACCAAGAAGCCGGTTTTCGGTCATAAACGCAAACATATGTTTCCTCGGACGTTGTTCGTCGCCGCGCGTTGGATGTCGCGTTGGTAGCAGGCACCCGCCATCCTGGCTGTAGCCGGCGGGCCACAATGGCGCGCAAAGCGAAATCCACCTCGGCGCCGGCAAGAGATTTCCCCGGGGATTGGGCGGGTTAACAAAAGGTGTACGCCCGCGCCGGCGAAATCCTCATCGAGTGTTGCATCCGCGCATCGGCCGGCCGTCGTGGCCCTGCTGCCGGACCGTGCGACCAGATCCGACGAAGCGCACGTGCCGGATTCACCCGTACCGATGCGCGAGGCGGACATATTGAGCTATCTAAAGCCATGGCGCTCGCTCATACTCGAATTTGCCGAGGGCATGGAGGAGCGCTTTTGATTTCATGCTTCCGCCCTGTCGCTTGCGTCGGCGGCGGGTGACCGGCCCTTGGCGACCGGTCCGGTCGCGGCAAATTCATATTGGAGGCATTGATGAAGCGACGCGACTTTCTGACGCGAACGGCTGCTGGCGTTTCGGCAAGCCTCCTTCTCGGGAACCTTCGGTCCGACGGTTATCGTTTCGTCGGTTCAGCGCTTGCCGCCGGCGAGGGCGAGCCGCAGAGGGCCACCCTCGAGCAGAAATTTGCCGAATTCGCACTTTCCATCAGGTATGAGGCTCTGCCCGCCGAGGTCATCGCGGCGGCCAAGCGGGTGCTTCTCGACACGCTCGGCTGCGCATTCGGGTCGGTCGGAAGCGAGCCCGCCAATATAGCCGAGACGACAATTCGCAAGACTTTCGGAGACGGCAACGCAGCCACCGTCATCGGCTATCCGCGGTCCGCCACCGTGGAAGGCGCATTGTTCGTCAACGGCGTCCTCGTCCGTTCCCTCGACCTGAACGATACCTATATCGGCACCGAGCCACTTCATCCGAGCGAGGTGCTGCCGACGGCCATTGCGCTTTGCGAAGAGAACGGAAAAAGCGGCCGCGATCTCATCGAGGCGATGGTCGCCGGCTATGAGGCCAGCATGCGGGTCAACGACGCCATCTCCTTCATCGAGCGCGGCTTCCATCCCTTGTGTGCGGCCTCCTACGGCATCCCCCTGATGACGGGCAAAATCTGGGGACTTCCCAAGGAAGCCATCGCAAACGCCGTCGGAATTTCCGGCGCCCGCGGCTTCACAAGCTTCGTCGTCAACAGCGGCGCGATCAGCATGATGAAAGCCATGGGACTTGCCGCCACGGCGGCTGACGGCGTTTTCGCAACACGGCTCGCCGCGCAGGGCTTTACCGGCCCGTCCGGCACGCTGGAATGGCTGGCGTCGAAAATGAAGCCCGCCAAGGAGGGTTTTGCCGTTGACCTCGAGCTTGCGCGATACCGGCTGCCGCGGGTGGCGTTCAAACGCTTTCCCATTCAGATCGAGCTGCAAGCCGTGGCAGAGGCCGGCACGTCGCTCTCGGCAAAGGTCAAGGACCGCGCACAAAATATTCGGGCGATCACGGTAGAGACCTATCCCGGAATCATCGAGCGCGTCGCGGACCCGGCGAAATTCAAGCCGCAGACAAAGGGCACCGCCGATCACAGCCTCCCCGTCTGCCTTGCCATGGCCCTTCTCGACGGCGATGTGACGGTGGCTCAATTCGAGAAAGATCGCTGGCGGGCCCAGGACGTGATGGCGCTGGTGGAAAAGACCTCGGTAAAGCCGGGAGACGCGCTCATCGCGAAACTCCCAAAGGGGCGAGGTGCAACCATTGAAATTGTGTTCGCAGATGGTCAGTCCTTGCGCGAGACCGTGGAAGTTCCCGAAGGCGATGCGGAACGCCCGCTCTCGCGATCATCGCTCGAACGCAAGTTCATGAACTTCGCGGTCCCGGTCGTCGGCAAGGCCGGCGCGGAGCGCGTCGTGTCACTGGTCAACGGTCTCGAAGAGCTGAAGGATGTCCGGGGATTGACCCAAGCCCTCCGTGGAAGTGGAAAGCAAAATCCGGTGTGAACCCGAACAACAGCGATAAAAATACCTTTGTCCGCTATTGGCCCCCGAGCGAAATTCCGACCGGGCGGCGCTCACTTCCGCCCGCTGCGGGCGAGCCGGAGCAGCAGCCAGATCGGCACCACGATGACGGCGCCGAGCAGGAAATAGCGCCACACCCACACCACGGCGTCGAATCCCATGTCCCAGATCGAGCGCGCCAGCCGCTCGATGCTGCGCCAGATGTCGCGCGGATCGAGCCCGAGCGCCGAGAGGATCACGCCCACCAGGATCGACAGCAGGATGATCCGCACCAGCGCCGACAGGGGCGATCCGCCGAAAAATCGGGTCACGGCGTCATCATTGGCCATCGGGCATCTCCGGTAAGGACGATTCGATCTTAGCACAGTGGCGGCTCATTGCTCATTCCCCTGTCGGCTCGCGCAGCAGGGCCTGCAGGGTCTCGATGCGGTCGGCGTCGGCCGGCTGCTTGTCCCAGCGCAGCCGGCTGATGCGCGGAAACCGCATGGCGAGGCCCGACTTGTGGCGGGGCGACCGCTGCAGCCCCTCGAAGGCGACCTCGAACACCAGCCCTTTGTCGCGCTCATGCGCGACCTCGCGCACCGGCCCGAAGCGGTTGACGGTGTTGCGGCGGATGAAGCGATCGATCTCGCCGAGCTCCTGGTCGGTGAAGCCGAAATAGGCCTTGCCGACCGGCACCAGCTCGTCGGCCCCGTCGCCGTCCCTTTGGCCGGCCCACACCCCGAACGTATAGTCGGAATAGAAAGACGAGCGCTTGCCGTGGCCGCGCTGGGCATACATCAGCACGGCGTCGATCACGAAAGGGTCGCGCTTCCATTTCCACCACAGGCCTTTCGGCCGGCCCGGCACATAGGGCGCGTCGCGGCGCTTGAGCATCACGCCCTCGATCGCGTCGGCGTCCGGCCCGGCGCCGGCGGACGCCGGCTCGGCGCGCGCCCGCGCGAGTTCCTCCCAGGACGCGAAGGGGATCATCGGCGAGAGGTCGATGCGCGGGCTGGCGAGACGCCCGAGCAGCGCCTCGAGCCGCGCGCGCCGCGCCGTCAGGGGCTGCTCGCGCAAATCCTCCTCGCGTTCGACCAGCAGATCATAGGCGCGCAGATGCGCCGGAAAATCGGCCATCAGCTTCGGCGTCACCGTCTTGCGGTTGAGCCGCTGCTGCAGCACGTTGAAGGACTGCACCCGATTGTCGCGCATGACCAAAAGCTCGCCGTCGATGGCGCCGTCGAAACGCAGCGCTGCGGCGAGATCGGGAAAGCTTTTCGAGATGTCCTCGCCAGTGCGCGAATAGAGCCGGGTCACGAAGTGGCCGTCCGCGCCCGGCGCCGCCACCGCCTGCACCCGGATGCCGTCCCATTTCCATTCCGCCGTGAAGTCTGCGGGATCGAGATCGGAGAAATTCGCCTCCTCGATCGCATGCGACAGCATCACCGGCCGGAACGGGGTGGGATGCGACGCGACCGGCTTGTCGGCACGGCCTTCGACCCAGGCGAACAGGTCCGCATAAGGCGGCGCGAGGCCCGGCCAGATCAGCTCGATCTCGTTGACGTCCTTCAGGCCGAGCGACGCCACCGCGGTCTTGGCGAGGCGCGCCGACACCCCGATGCGCAACCCGCCGGTGACGAGCTTGAGCAGCGCCCAGCGGCCGGTCTCGTCCAGCTCGTCGAGCCAGCGCGCGATCTGTTGCGGCAGCTCGGACTTGCCGAGCGCCGCCAGGGTGGTGACGACGGTGGTGAGAGAGGGGGCGGTGCTCTTACCCTCCCCCGCTTGCGGGGGAGGGACGCGAGCGAAGCTCGCCGGGAGGGGGCCAGCAGGCAAAGGCATGGGCGTGTGGCTTCCCCCTCCCCGCCCTCCCCCGCAGGCGGGGGAGGGAGCGCGCGCGCTGTGCTGGCGGCTGGGCCACATCAGCGCCGCGGTCTCGGAGAGATCGCCCACATAATCATGCGACAGCCCGAACAGCACCGGGTCGGTGCGCTCGGCGATCAACGCGCGGATGATGCCCGGCTTGGCGTGGCGGAACGACAGCGCGCCGGTGATGGCGGCGAGCGCATAGCCGCGATCGGGATCGGGGGTGGCGCGGAAATAATCCGCCAGCAGCCGCAGCTTGGCGTTGCGGCCGGGCTCGTAGGCCAGACGGTCGAGCAGCGCGGCGAATCGATTCATGACGCGCCGCCGGCATGCTCGACGGCCGCGATCTCGGCGCCCTCGCCTTCGTCTTCCTCGCCATAGCCCACGAGTCGCAACGGCTGCGCCTTGAGGCCGCGGGTCCCGCACCAATGCGTCAGCGCATCCTCGGCGCCGTGGGTGACCCAGATCTCGGGGGCGCCGGTCGCCGCGATGGTGGCGGTGAGCCCGTCCCAGTCGGCATGATCGGAGACGACCAGCGGCAGCTCGACGCCGCGCTGGCGGGCGCGCGCGCGCACCCGCATCCAGCCCGACGCGAAAGCGGTGACGGGCTCGGGAAAGCGGCGGGTCCAAAGGTCCTTCAGGGCGGAGGGCGGACAGAGCGCGATGGCGCCGGCGAGCTCGGGCTTGGCGGCGCCGCGCACCGGGCGGAGATCGCCAAAATCCATGCGCTCCGCATAGTAGCGGGTGATGGTCTCGAGCGCGCCGTGAAGATAAATCGGCTTGTCGTAGCCGCCCGCACGGATCAGCGCCATCACGCGCTGCGCCTTGCCGAGCGCATAGGCGCCGACGAGATGCGCACGCTCCGGAAACAGCGCGACCGAGCGCAGCAGCTTCGCGGTTTCGCCCGCCGGATCGCCGTGGCGAAACACCGGCAAGCCGAAGGTCGCCTCGGTGATGAACACGTCGCAGCGCAGGAGCTCGAAGGGTGCGCAGGTCGGGTCGGCGACGTCCTTGTAGTCGCCGGACGCCACGATGCGCAGGCCGTTGCGCGCGACCAGGATCTGCGCCGAGCCGAGCACATGGCCGGCCGGATGGAAGCTGACCGATACGCCGTCGAGTTCCAGCGTCTCGCCGTAACCAACCGCCTGCGTCGCTCCGGCGAAATCATCGCCATAGCGCAGCCGCATGAGATCGAGCGTCTCCTGCGTCGCCAGCACCCTGCCGTGGCCGGGCCGGGCATGATCGGAATGGCCATGGGTGATCACGGCCTTGTCGACCGGGCGCAGCGGATCGATGTGGAAGCCGCCGAGCGGGCAGCACAGGCCGGACGGCGTGGGAACCAGAAGGTCATGCGGACGCATGCCGCTGAAATATGTCATAGGACGCCGTTTGGGAGTCCCATCCGCCGATGCCTGTCCTGTCGCAATCCTCCGGCGATCTCATCGCCGACCGGCGCTTCTCGATCGCGCAGGAGTTTTTGGCGCGCGGCGATCTGCCGGCGGCCGCCGACCTGCTGGCGCAGGCGATCGAGGCCGCGCCGCGCTTCCGCTCGGCCTGGTTCTCTCTCGGCGAGACGCGCCTGAAGCTGGGCGAGCGCGCCGCCGCGGTCGCGGCCTTCCAGCAGGTCTGCGCGCTCGACCCCGAGGACCGGTTGGGCGCGGGCCTGCATCTCGTGCGCCTGGGCGCGCTGCCGGCAGGCGACATGCCAGCCGCCTATGTGCGCACCCTCTTCGACCAATATGCGGACCGCTTCGATACCGCGCTCACGGAAGGCCTCGCCTATCGGGGACCCGCCCTGCTGCGCGACGCGATCGAGCGCGTGTGCGCCGCCGCGGGCCGTCCGATGCGGTTCCCCGAGATGCTCGATCTCGGCTGCGGCACCGGGCTCGCGGGCGCCGCATTCAAGGCAATCGTGCGCCGGCTGACGGGGGTCGACCTGTCGGACCGCATGGTGGCGGTCGCGGCGGCGAAAAACATCTACGACCGGCTCGAGACCGGCGACCTGGTGCCATTCCTCCAGGCGGAGGCGCGCGAACGCCGCTCCTATTCGCTCATCCTGGCGGGCGACGTGTTCGCCTATCTGGCCTGGCTGCCGCCGGTCGTCACTGCGGCCGCCCGCGCGCTCGCGCCCGGCGGCCTCATCGCGTTCACGACCGAGACCCATGCGGGCGACGACGTGATCCTGGGCGACAAGCTGCGCTACGCCCATGGGGCCGCGCATGTGCGGGCCGCGGTGGCCGGCGCCGGCCTGGCGTTGCGTTCCCTCGCGCCCGCATCGAGCCGCAGCGAGGGGGGCGTCGCGGTGCCGGGCCTGGTGGTGGTGGCGGAACGCGAAAGCTGACGGGCTCTGTTTTCGGCCGCCATCGCACGCTACCTATCGACCGTGTCCGTCATCGATCCCATCGCCGATACGCTGCTGCCCGACGTCTTCGCGCGCTGGTTCGCGCAGCGCGGCTGGGCGCCGCGCGCGCACCAGCTCGAGCTGCTCGCCAAGGCGCGGGCCGGCCAGTCGGTCCTGCTGATCGCGCCGACCGGCGCGGGCAAGACCCTGGCCGGGTTCCTGCCGAGCCTGGTGGATCTCGCCGGTGCGCGCCCGAATCTCAGCCGCGGCCTGCACACGCTCTATATCTCGCCCCTGAAAGCGCTCGCGGTCGATGTCGCCCGCAATCTCGAAACGCCGGTCCGCGAAATGGGCCTCGGGCTGCGCATCGAGACCCGCACCGGCGACACGCCGGTCTCCAAGCGCACCCGCCAGCGCCGCTATCCGCCCGACATCCTGCTCACCACGCCCGAGCAGGTGGCGTTGCTGCTCGCCTCCGCCGACGCGCCGCATCTGTTCGGTGGCCTGCGCCGCATCGTGCTCGACGAACTGCACGCGCTCGTTACCTCCAAGCGCGGCGACCTCCTGTCGCTCGGCCTCGCCCGCCTGTTTCGCCTCGCGCCGCGCGCGGCCACGGTCGGGCTGTCGGCGACCGTGGCGGAGCCGGACGCGCTCGCCCGCTACCTGGTGCCGCAACCCGAAGGTGGCGCGGCGCGCGCCGATCTCGTGATCGCGGAGGGCGGGGCCGCGCCGATCGTGCGCATGCTCGAATCGGCCGAGCGCGTGCCCTGGGCCGGGCATTCGGCGCGCCACGCGCTCGCCGAGATCTACGATCTCATCGGGCGCCACAAGACCACGCTGGTCTTCGTCAACACCCGCATGCAGGCCGAAATGATCTTCCAGGAGCTGTGGCGCATCAACGAGGACGGGCTCGCGATCGCGCTCCACCACGGCTCGCTCGACGTGGCGCAGCGGCGCAAGGTCGAGGACGCGATGGCGGCGGGACGGTTGCGCGCGGTCGTCGCAACCTCCTCGCTCGATCTCGGCATCGACTGGGGCGACGTGGACCTGGTCATCAACGTGGGAGCCCCCAAGGGATCGAGCCGGCTGCTGCAACGCATCGGCCGCGCCAACCACCGGCTCGACGAGCCGTCGGAGGCGGTGCTGGTGCCGGCGAACCGCTTCGAGGTGCTGGAATGCCGCGCCGCGATCGACGCGGTGGCGGAATTCGCGCAGGACACGCCGCCGATGCGCAGCGGCGCGCTCGACGTGCTGGCGCAGCACATCCTGGGCACCGCCGTGGGGGCGCCGTTCCGCCCGGCCGAGCTCCATGCCGAGATCAAGACGGCCGCGCCTTACGCGGAACTTTCGCGCGCCGATTTCGATGCGGCGGTCGATTTCGTCGCCACCGGCGGCTACGCGCTCAAGGCCTATGAGCGCTTCGCAAAAATTCGCCCCGACGCGGACGGCCGCTACCGCGTCGCCAATCCGCGCATCGCCCAGCAATACCGCCTCAATGTCGGCACCATCGTGGAAGCCGACATGCTGAAGGTCCGCCTGGTGCGCGCGCGCGGCGGCGCAGGCGGGCATTCCGGACCGATCGGCCGCGGCGGGCGCGTGCTCGGCCAGGTGGAGGAATATTTCGTCGAGACCCTCACCCCCGGCAACACCTTCGTGTTCGCCGGCGAGGTGCTGCGCTACGAGGCGCTGGTCGACGACGAGGTCTATGTGTCGCGCACCACCGACCCCGATCCGCAGATCCCCTCCTACGAGGGCGGCAAGTTTCCGCTCTCGACCTATCTGGCGGAACGCGTGCGCAACCTCCTGGCCGATCCGCCCGCGTGGCGCGGCCTGCCCGACCAGGTGCGCGACTGGCTCGGCATCCAGCAATGGCGCTCGCTCGTGCCCAACGCGCAT
This sequence comes from Xanthobacteraceae bacterium, assembly GCA_036270895.1. Taxonomy (GTDB): domain Bacteria; phylum Pseudomonadota; class Alphaproteobacteria; order Rhizobiales; family Xanthobacteraceae; genus JAVDCA01. The sequence goes on along the minus strand of DATBBS010000483.1, from coordinate 1,721 downwards.
GACCTCCTGGTCGAGACCTTCCCGCGCGCCGACAAGAATTATCTGGTCTGCTACCCGTTCGAAGGCCGGCTCGCCCACCAGACGCTCGGCATGCTGCTCACGCGCCGGCTGGAGCGCCTGAAGATGCGGCCGCTCGGCTTCGTCGCCAACGAATATGCGCTCGCGGTGTGGGGCCTGGGCGATTTGGCGCGGGCGCTCAGGCAGGGCGAGTTGACGCTGGCGGAACTGTTCGACGAGGACATGCTCGGCGACGATCTTGAGGCCTGGCTCGCCGAATCCGCGCTGATGAAGCGCACCTTCCGCACCGGCGCGATCATCGCCGGGCTGATCGAGCGCCGCTTCCCCGGCAAGGAGAAGACCCGGCGCCAGATGACCATATCGACCGACCTCGTCTACGACGTGCTGCGCAAGCACCAGCCCGATCACCTGCTGTTGCGCGCCGCGCGCGCCGATGCGGCGACCGGCCTCCTGGACATCCGCCGTCTCGGCCAGATGCTCTCGCGCACCCGCGGCCGAATCGTGCATAAGGAGCTCGATCATGTCTCGCCGCTCGCGGTTCCGGTGATGCTCGAGATCGGCCGCGAGCAGGTCTATGGCGAGGCGTCCGACGCGCTCCTGGCGGAAGCCGAGGCGGAGCTGGTGAAGGAGGCGATGCAGTGACGGGGATGGTGCAGTGTCGATAGAATTTCGCGACATGGCACAGCGCGCTCCCTCCCCCCTTGAGGGGGAGGGTGGGGAGGGGGGTGGCCGCTTGCTCATGCGCTCGCGGACCCCCACCCCCAACCCCTCCCCGCAAGGGGGAGGGGAGCGCGCGCGCAGAGTTTACGGCATCGATCTGACGCTCGATCTTTCCGGCGCGCTCTACTGGCCGGAGGAAGGCGTGCTCGCGGTCGCGGACCTGCATTTCGAAAAAGGCTCGAGCTTCGCGGCGCGCGGCATGCTGCTGCCGCCCTATGACACCGCCGCAACCCTCGCGACGCTGGGGCGCGTGATCGCGCGCTATCGGCCGCGGCTGGTCATCACACTCGGCGACAGCTTTCACGATGGCGCGGGGCCGGAACGGCTAGGCGCGGACGATCGCGCGGACCTGTTGGGCCTGCAACGCGGCCGCGACTGGCTGTGGGTCGCCGGCAACCACGATCCCGAGCCGGCCCAGAATATCGGCGGCGTGTTCGCGCGCAGCGTCGCGCTCGGGCCCCTCACCTTCCGTCACGAGCCGACCTGTGGTGCGGCGGACGGCGAGATCGCGGGCCACCTGCACCCGTCGGCGCGCGTGAGCCAGCGCGGCCGTGCGGTGACGCGCAAGTGTTTCGCCGCCGACGGCCGGCGGATGATCATGCCGGCCTTCGGCGCCTATACGGGCGGGCTCAATATCCGCGACCGCGCCTTCCTCGAGGTGTTCGGCGCGCTCGCCTTCACGGCGCATCTCCTCGGCGAGCGGCGGCTCTACGCTTTCGCGGCGGCGCGCTGCCTCGGATGACCCGCTTCCTGGGCGCAGCCGCGCGCGTATGGACGGTGTTGCAGAAGTCCGCGAGCAGGTCCGCAAGACGGCGGGTCGCCGGCGTGGCCTCGGGAGCAGCGACAAGCGCCAGCTCGGTATCGGGAATCGGCGGAAAGCCGTCCTGCCGGCCGAGAACCCTGTGGTCGGCGAGGACCGCGACATCGGGCAGGATGCTCACGCCGAGGCCGGCAGAGACCGCGGCCTGAATGCCCGGCAGGTT
>DATBBS010000482.1:0-8448 GCA_036270895.1 Xanthobacteraceae bacterium | reverse complement strand
GCCGAACGGCTCGCCGCCGCCGGCTTCCGCGTCTTGCGGCCGCAGCCGCGCGGCATCGGCCAGAGCAAGGGCCCGATGACCGGCATCGACCTGCATGATTACGCCAAGGACGTGGCGGCCGCGATCGAGCATGCGGGCGGCGGTCCCGCCTTCGTGGTGGGTCACGCCTTCGGCAATCGTGTCGCGCGCCTGCTCGCCACGGCGCGGCCCGATCTCGTGCGGGCGGTGTCGCTGGTCGCCGCCAATGTGGGCCGCGACCCGAGCCCGCCGGACGTGCGCGCGGCGATCCGCAAGAGCGCCGATCCGTCGCTGCCCGACGACGAACGGCTCGCGGCGCTGCGTTTCGCTTTTTTCGCGCCCGGTAACGACGCGACCTCATGGCTGCGCGGATGGCATCCCGACGTGCTGGCGGCCGAGCGCATCGCCGGCGACAAGACACCGCGGGAGGAAGACTACGCCGCCGGCCGCGCGCCGGTGCTCTATCTGCAGCCGGACCACGATCCCCTGGCGCATGTCGAGAATGCGGAAGAATACAAGCGCGCGCTCGGCGGCCGCGTCACCGTCGTGGTCATTCCGCAGGCGAGCCACGCCGCGATCGCGGAGCGGCCGGGGTTCATCGCCGACGCGTTGATCAACTATGCGCGGGGTCTGTGGCCGGCCGGCGCGGCACCACCAGGTTCGCCACCATGATTTGCACCGGCTCGTCGTTCTGATTGAGCGTCGTGCTGCGCAGCTTCACCAGACCCTGCTGCGGACGCGAGCGCGAGGGCCGCACCTCCAGCACTTCCGACTCGACGCGCAGCTCGTCGCCCGGGCGTACCGGCCGCGGCCAGCGCAGCTCGTCCGTGCCGGCCCCGATGATGCCGCCAGCTATCGGCGCGCCGCCGTCGACCAGGAGCCGCATGGTGAGCGCCGCGGTGTGCCAGCCGCTGGCCGCCAGCCCGCCGAACAGCGTTGCCTGCGCGGCGGTGTCGTCGAGATGGAAAGGCTGCGGATCATATTGGGTGGCGAAGCCTTTGATCTCGGCGGTATCGACCCGCAGGCTCGCGGAGCGGAAAATCTGCCCGGCCGCGAAATCCTCGAGATAGAGCTTCGACGCGTTTTCGGTCCTGGTCAGCATGGCGTTCCTCTCGGTCACGACGGCTGCGGCACGCCTGACCGCGGCGGGGTGCAGGATCGCGCAGGACCAAACCAGACGCCGGACGCCACCGCAATCGCGGTCACCAGCCCGAAGGCGGCGAGCGCCAACCCGAGCGCCCAGAACAGGCCGGTGAGCCCGCCCAGCTGCAGGCCCAGCCATCCGCCGCCGGTGGCGATCGCCATCCGCAGCACAGCCGCCCGCAGCGGCCAGCCCAGGCGGCCCGCCCCTTGCGACGCGAAGTAGAGCGCCAAGCCGAAGCCGAAAAAGCCGTAGAACGGCCCGACGATGTGCAGGTAGTGCGTTCCCACATCGATCATGGTCGCGTCGCTGCCGAACAGGGACAGCCAGGCGCGCGGGAACAACGCCGCCGCAAGACCGATCGCCCCGGTCAGCACGCCCGCCAGCGCGGCCCCGGTCCAGGCCACCCGCAAGGCCCGATCGCGGCGGCCGGCGCCGATCGAGGTGCCCACCATGGCGGCAAGCGGAGCGCCCAGGCCGAACACCAGGGGCACCAGGAGGTATTCGAGGCGCGCGCCGGTGCCGTAGCCGGCGACGGCGGCCGGCCCGAATCCCCCGGCCAGCCCGGTGGCGGTCGCGATGCTGACATTGGTGGTGATGCTCACCAGCGCCGAGGCGCCGCCGACGCGCAGGATCTCGCGCGTCGGCGCCCATGCGAGCGCGGGCGGCCGCGCCGCCGGACGCAGCACGCCGCGGCCCGCCCACAGATAGAAGACGAAGACGCCGCTGCCGATCACATAGAACAGCACGACCGCCATTGCGCCGCCCGCGATGCCGAGACGCGGCAGCGGCCCGAGGCCGAAAATAAGCGCGGGCGAGAGCGGGACCAGCACGAGGGCGCCCAACCCGGTCACAGTCGCCGGCACCCGCATGTTGCCGGTGCCGCGAATGACGGCGGCGAGCGAGTTGTAGAGCCAGAGCGGAATCGCGCCCGCGAACACGATGTTGGAATAGGTCAGGGCGGCGGCGAGCGAGCCGTCCCGCCCGCCCATCAGGGCATAGAGCTTCGGGCCGCCCGCGAAGGCAGCCGCGGTGGTGAGGACGCCGAGGCCGGCCGCGATCGCGACCGCATGCCAGGCGAGGATATTCGCGTCGTCCCGCCGGTTCGATCCGAGCGCACGCGCGACGCTCGACAGGATGCCGCCCCCCATGGCGCCGGCCGACACCATCTGGACCACCATGAACAGCGGAAACACCAGCGCCACGCCGGCAAGCGCGTCGGTGCCCAGTTTTGCGACGAAAAAGGTCTCGATCAGCCCGATCGCGGACTGCACCACCATGACGACGACATTGGGCAGCGCCAGCCGCAGCAGCGTCGGCCCGATCGGAGCCTCGAGCAGCGCCCGTGTCCTTGGATCCATGGCGGCATGCCTTCCCTTGACGAGCCAGCAAAATACGTGCATATGCACCTGATGACAAGGTGCATATGCACGTAATTCGGAATGGAACCCATGCAAACCGACATGCAACAAAACAACAAAACCGCCGAACCCGCCATCTGCAATTGCCTGGCGTTGCGCCAGGCGGCACGGCACACGACCCAGCTCTACGACCGCCATCTGGCGCCCGAAGGCCTGCGGACCACCCAGTATTCGATCCTGTCGAAACTCGCGCGCCTCGGCCCGCAATCGATCAATGCGCTGGCCGCCATGATGGTGATGGACCGCACCACCACGACGCGCGCGGTGCGCCCGCTCGCGCGCGACAAGCTGGTCAGCATCGAGACGGGGGAGGACGGCCGCACGCGCGTCGTGCGGCTCACGCCGGCGGGCGAGAAGCGCGCGAAGGCGGCGGCGGCGCGCTGGCGCGAGGCGCAACGCGAGTTCGAGGCCGGCTACGGGGCGGGCGAGGCCGTGAGGCTGCGGACGGAGCTGGCGCGGGTGGTGGCGGCGGTGTGACGAGGCGCCGTCACGCCACGTGCGCCCTGCGGCCGGTGTCGGCCGCTACTCCGCCGCCGGATCTTCCACCATGGCGGCGGCGCGATCGTTGCTCTCCTGGCGCGCGTCCTGCGCCAGCAACCCGGCAAGCTCGAAATGGACGTTCGGCCCCGTCGCCGACACGTCGGCGCAGGCGAGCGTGCCTTCCTGCACAAACCCGTCGATCGGGCCGTGGTCGGACGGCGCGGCCGCGACGCCGGTATCTTCGCACGCGCGCGACGACTCGATGCACGCATCGATCATGCCGGCGGGCGCGGCCGCCGTATCGGCCGACGCGGCCGACGGAGCTGCCGCGACCTGCCATGTATTCGACGTCGGGACGCTCGGGTCGATCCTAGCGAGCCTGAGGCCGAGGTCGATGAGCCCCAAGATGGCCAATTGCTCGTCCGTTACCGGGCCTGCCGCATAGGCTCGTCCGGCCGGCAGCACCGTCACCTTGACGTCCGGAAGGACGCCCTTGTCGAGGCTGTCGTCGAAATACTTCATGGCGGCGCGGCTCAGGTCGAACATGCGGCCCGGCCGCAGCGGCCCGACGTCGTTGAACTTGACGATGAGCTTTTTGCCTTCGTATTCGGCGAGCCCGTAGGATGGCTGGTACAGCCTTCCGAATTTGATGCCGCCGAACTTATGCCGGATCTTCAGCTGTGCGGCCGCGGTGAAAGCCGTGGGATCGTATTGCTCTCCCGACGCGGTCTCGCCCGGATCGTCATAGAAGGATGCGGCGCCGATGATCGTGGTGTCGGACATGTCCGCGTCCGATGGCGCGGGAGCCGGATAGACCGCCGCATCGGGGCCGCCGTCATTCGGCGCGGTCGGCAGATCGAGAGCCGCGACGGACATCGCGGGCGCCGGTTCTTCGATCTTTTGCGGCTGCGGCTCCGGCGATTTCGTCTCGCCCGCCGCGAGCGCGCTGGACATCACGAAGGCCGCCGCCGCCAACGCGCTGACGCATGCTTTCGCCCCGGTGAGTCCACGCATAGGCAGTTCCCCCTGCTGGACCCATTTTCCACGGGAGCTTTGAAAGCCCGCTAAATCGCGCGGCGCGTTTTGACAACAAGACGAATAAAATCTTCGCAACCTGCGCGGCGTTCACGGTTCCTTATCGCTGCGCCCGCGGAATTCGACCGATTCAAAATTCATACATGAACATTCGAAACGATCCGGTCATGAACAGCGCACGCGCGCGTGTCCCAATACCGCGCGATGCCGTATTTTGAAGCGATTCCGGCGCGCGAAGGATGGAACCGCCGCCGAGCGCCATTTACATTTCGCTGACCAGGAATCGGATTCCGATATCGTTCACCACAATGCGGGCCCCGGCCGTGGTTGCCGAGTGATGAAGAAAGGTCGAGCGTGGCGGCTGAGTTCCACGCCGCGATGCGGCGCCCTACTCCGCGGCGCGCTTGCCCACAAGCGCCGCCGCGTCGCGATCGTAGCGCTCCTCCTGCGCGGCCTGGGCCTGCAGCCCGACCAGCTCGTAGTATTCCTCCAACGCCATGGCGTGGGCGTTGGCGCGCTTGAGCGATCCGTCCTGCTTGAGCGCGCGCATGGCGGCGCGCACCGCTTGCGCGGCCGCGAACAGCGTGAGCGACGGATAGGACGCCGCGGCGACGCCGGCGGCCTCGAGCTCGGCATGGCCCAGATGCTCGCGGCCGGCCGCGTGCGACAGCGTCGCCATGTAAGGGCCGGGCACCTCGCGCACCACGCGCTTCATGTCCGCGAGGGTGTGCACGCCCTGCGGCTTCGCCATGTCGGCGCCCGCCTGCATGAACAGGCGGCAGCGCTCGATCGCGGCGTCCAGCCCTTCGATGCTCGCCACGTCGGTCCGCGCGCAGATGATGAGTTCGCCGTCGCGGCGCGCGTCGAGCGCCGCCTTCAGCTTGGCCAGCATCTCGGCGAGCGGCACCACCTGCTTGCCGGGAAGATAATTGCAGCGGTTGGGAAAGGTCTGGTCGGTGATGAAGAGGGCCGCGACGCCGGCCGCCTCGAAGGCGCGCACGGTCTGGCGCACGTTCTGCGGCCCGCCGAAGCCGGTGTCGCCGTCGGCGAACACCGGAATGTCGACCGCCGCGCAGATGCGCGCATAGTGATCCGCATAGTCGCGCATGTTGGACTGGCCCATGTCGGCCTGCGCCAGCATGCTGCCGTTGGCGGCGTAGCCACCCGCCATGACGGCGTCGAAGCCCTCGCGCGCGATGATGCGCGCCGAGAGCGCGTCATAGGCGCCGGGCAGGACCGTGAGGCCGGGCGCCGCGATCAGGGCGCGCAGTTTCTTGCGAAGGCTCATGGGCGGTTTCCTTCCATCGGCGGCGTCACGCGAGAGCGGGCACATTTCAGGACCTGCTCTGATCTTACTGCGTCATTTGCCGCTATTGCTGCTCCGTCATCGCCCGCGCAAGCGGACGATCCAGTACTCCGTGATTTCGCCGTGGCAACGTAGCGCGTATTTACGGAGAGCGGTGTTTACTGGATTGCCCGCTTGCGCGGGCAATGACGCGGTAAAGCTACCGTCGGTGGTCGCGCGCGCTCTGCAGCCAGGGCTGATCGGTGGCGGTGCGCCCTTCCCAGGCCGCGATGTCGTCCGCATGCTTGAGGGTGAGCCCGATATCGTCGAGCCCTTCGAGCAGGCGCATGCGGTCCGCGGGCGCGATGTCGAAATGGACGTCCGGCCCGCCGGGCCCGCTGATGGTCTGCGCCACGAGATCGACCGTGAAGGGGGCGGCGCCGTCGGCGGCGGCGACGCGCGCCGCCACAGCGTCGGCGCCCGCGCCGTCGAGCTCGAGCGGCAGCACGCCGTTCTGCAGGCAGTTCTCGCGAAAGATGTCGGCGAAACCGCGCGCCACCACGCAGCGGATCCCCCAGGCCGTGAGGGCCCACACGGCGGTCTCGCGTGCCGACCCGCAGCCGAAATTCCTGCCCGCGACCAGGATCGCGGCGTTCTGGAATTGCGGGCGGTTGAGAACGAATCCCGCATCCTGGCGCTGGCGGCGGAACAGCATCGCGCGGTAATCGGGATCGAGCCGGCGATCCATCTGCTGGGGCGCGATCTGGTCGGTGTTGATGTCATCGAGCAGCAGCGGCGCGGCGGCCCCGGTGAGAGTCGTGAAGGGCGTCATCACGCGGCTCCCGCCATGAGCTTGCGCACGTCGACGATGTGGCCGGCGATCGCCGCCGCCGCCGCGGTGGCCGGGCTCGCCAGGTGGGTCCGCACCGCGGTGCCCTGGCGGTTCTCGAAGTTGCGGTTGGTGGTCGATACGCAGCGTTCCTGCGGCAGGCCGCGATCGCCATTGCCGCCCGCGCACATCGAGCAGCCGGACTCGCCCCACAGGAAGCCGGCCGAGCGAAAGACGTCGTCGAGCCCGCGCGCCTCGGCGGCGCGCTTCACGCTGGTCGAGCCCGGCACCACCAGGGCGGTGACGCCCGGCGCGACCTTGCGGCCGCGCACGACCGCCGCCGCCGCTTCCAGGTCCGACAGACGCGCATTGGTGCAGGACCCGATGAACACGCGGCCCACGGCGAGCCCGGCGAGCGGCTCGCCCCCGGAGAGCCCCATGTAATCGAGCGCGCGCCGCATGCCGTCCGAAGCCGCCTGCGGGACGCGGGCCGAGACACCGACCGTCTGGCTCGGATCGGTGCCCCAGGTGAGCTGCGGCTCGAGCGTGGCGCAGTCGATCGCGACCTCGCGGTCGAATTCCGCATCCGCGTCGCTGACCAGCGTGCCCCAATGCGCCAGCGCGCGGTCCCAGGCGGCGCCCTGCGGCGCAAAGGGCCGGCCCGCGAGCCATTGGAAGGTGGTGTCGTCGGGCGCCACGAAGCCGGAGCGCGCTCCCATCTCGATCGTGAGATTGCACAGCGTGAGCCGGCCCTCGACGTCGAGCCCACGCGTCGCCGCCCCCGCATATTCGATCGAATGGCCGCGGCCGCCCGCAACCCCGATCTCGGCGATGATGCGCAGCGCGAGATCCTTCGCGGTCACCTGCGTCCCGAGCCGGCCGTCGGCGCGCACCCGCATGCGCCGGGGACGCCGCAGAGCCAGCACCTGGGTGGCGAGCACATGCTCGAGCTCGGAGGCGCCGCACCCGAAGGCGAGCGCGCCGAGGCCGCCGACCGTGCAGGCATGGCTGTCGGGCACCGCATGGGTTGCGCCGGGCAGCACCATGCCGAGCTCGGGCGCCACCACGTGCGAGATGCCCTGCTCCGGATCGCCGAGATCGAACAGCCGGATGCCGTGGCGCGCGCTGCCGGCGCGGGTCGCGCGCAGGAACGGCGCGCCTTCCGGATTGGTGGTGTCGTCGCGGCCGGGCTTGCTCGCGATGGTGTGATCCTGCGTCGCGAAGGTGAGATCGGGCCGCCGCACCGGCCGCTGCTTCTTCTCGAGCTGCGCCAACGCGTGCGGCGTGTGCAGATCATGCATGACGTGGCGATCGATATAGATGAGATCGCGCCCGTCGGGGCGCTTCGCCACGAGGTGGGATTGCCAGATCTTGTCGAACAGGGTTTGGGGCATACGGCTGACTCGGGATGCGCGGCCCATCCTTCGAGACGCGCCCTTCGGGCGCTCCTCAGGATGAGGCAGTGCTTGAAACCTCATCCTGAGGAGCCTCGCGCAGCGCGGCGTCTCGAAGGATGGGCGACACGACTTACCTTGCCACGCAAGGCGGTGGATTGCTATGCCAGCCGCATGGGGAAGGCGCTTCTTCGCGACGGCGACGTGATCTCGGGCGCGGTGCTCTCGGCGCTCGGCCTTTATATTTTCCTCCAGGCACACCAGTGGAACTACACCGGCCCCGACGGGCCGGGACCGGGATTCTTTCCGACCTGGTATGGGCTCGGCATGATCGCGCTGTCGCTGGTCATGGTCGGCCAGAAGATCCGCAAGGGAACGCTCGCATCCGACGGCGCCGTCGACTGGCGCGCAGCCGGGCGGGGCCTCGGCACCTGGGCGGCGTTCACGCTTTCGGTCGCGTTGTACAAGCCGCTCGGATTCACGGTGAGCTTCGCGTTGCTGACCTGTTTCATCGTCGCGGTCATCTTCCGCCGTCCGCTCCTCGTGGCGGTCCTCACGGCGGTCGGCATCGCGGCGGCGTTCTGGCTCACCTTCGCGCTTGCGCTCGACGTCGCGCTGCCGACCGGCCTGTTCGGTTTCTGAGATGGAGATCGCGAGCAGCCTGCTGCACGGCTTCGCGGTCGCGCTCGCGCCGGCGAATATCCTGTGGTGCTTCGTGGGCTGCTTCCTCGGCACCGTGGTCGGCATCCTGCCCGGGCTCGGCCCGGCCGCCACCATCGCGATGCTGCTGCCGCTCACCTACAACATGAACCCGGCCGGCGGGATCATCATGCTGTCCGGCATCT